>JAGHCC010000393.1 GCA_021160685.1 Desulfobulbaceae bacterium
GGAAGAGAAACGCGGCTTGTTCACTTGGGCCTTCGAACGGTAAGCGGAGCAACACATAGACGCCGTACTAGTGTTATTCGAAAAAGGCTAGGTAAGCGTATACTCCGAAATGGGCGAAGATGGGGTGATCCTGAATAGTAACCTCTGAAATTGCATTAATTATTCCTACAACCTGAGAAAAAGTTATGAACAAAAATTCAATCATTGCGGTTCTGGCGGCTTTACTTTTTATCACTTGCATCTGGGGAGCCATTGGCAACAAGGAAAGCTCTATTCTAAAAAAAGAACTGGAGACGATCAACTCTGATTTTTCTGAAGTACAACTTTCCATCGACGAGAAGCAGGCAGCCCTGGATCAGTCGGGCAATAATTTGACTCGCCTGGAAAAAACAAAAACATCCCTTAACGAAAAACTCAGTTCACAGCAAAAAGCTGTCAAAGAAATGGAGGCCAGCGCTGCCTCAGTGACCAAAGAATTAAATGAAAGTAAAAAACAGGTTGACGATCTCAACGTTCTCGTGACCACACTGACTGAAGAACGGGACCAGATGCTGAATACCCGGAAACAGTTGGACCAGCAGCAGCTTCAGTTGCAGGAGATCCAGACAAAAATGTGCACGCTGCAGAAGCAATCCAGCAAGGAAATCGCTGCCATGCAGTCTGCCCTGGCTGAAAAAGAGCAAAAACTGGCCTCCTCCGCCGCCAACGAAAAGACTTTCGATACTCAACTCTCTTCACAGAAAGTTGCTATTCTGAAGCTTCAATCCAAGGTCGAACGGTTGGCCAAGGAATCAACCGACAACCAGAAGCAGGTAACCGTCCTTAACAGCCAACTGGCGGCTCTATCCGAAGAAAAGACCCAGTTGCAGAATGATCTGAATAGCAAAACCGAGGAATTGAATCAACAACAAAACATCCAGAAAGAGCTTGAGGCTCTCCAGAATCAGTCCAATGAAAACATTGTTGCTTTACAAAGTGATCTGGAAGACAAAACTCAAAAAATTGACAAAACGGTCAAGGATCTGGACGAATCATACGCCACAGAAAAAGAACTCCGTTCCGTCATGGATAAATCCAGCAACAGGATCAGTGAATTTCAAGCCACAACGCGCAAGTTGGAATTACAAATCAATAACCTGGAGAGCTCTCTTGAGGTTAAAAGCCAGGCCCTGGCCAAAGCCAATAATGAGTTAGGACGCACCGAGGTTAACATGAATGTTCTCATTTCAAAAATCAGCGCCCAGAATGACGCTCTGGACACTCTTAACAAGACCCGCAGTGCTCTGGAAAAAGAACTGGCCAACAAGTATCGAGCAATCGCCGATCTTGAAAACCGTGTGAAAAAGTAAATTCAGAGTCAGATCGTTTTTTTTAATATCACATTACGGGCTGGGATCTTTCCCAGCCCGCAACTCCCCCCCCCCTTTTTTTCCCTTCGCGAACCAATTAAATCCGCCTGTGAATTGAAAACATAACCTGCGTCTGGGCGCAGACAGATAAAAAATGATCCTTCCCTTGATATTGTGAACACCAAGTGAATTTGTTATAATGTAAACAACAGGAGGGACATTTGACATGAAACCATTCGATTTATATTCTTTCCGATTTTTGGGGCGGATTTTTATTTTAGTTGTGGCTACGATCTTATTTTCTGCAACTTCATGGGCAGATTGGCGCTTTCGACCAGCGCTTTCACTTGAGGAAAGCTATGACAGCAACATATACTTGGATCCTGACCATGAGACCTCTGATTTCATAACCAGACTCCTTCCTGAATTGAGGGTGGAAGATGTCACTGCAACCAGGACCTTTGCTGCTACTTATACGATGTCGCTGAATAACTATAGCCGCCATAGTGATAATAATTATATCGGGCACTCAGGTGCATTAAGTTGGGATCAACAGCTCAGCCGAAACCTGTCCTGGTACATAATAGAAACATATTACAAATCTGAGGAACCGCTGGAAGAGAATCCGGACTATACGGGGGTACGACGTACCAGGAATGAGTATTCCAGAAACACCGTGGATACTGGCTTTACTTATCAATTTGGTGCAGCGGACAGTGTGACCGTCTCGTATTATGACAACCGTTTGCGAAACACTGATTCGGATATTACAGATGATGTTCAATATGGCCCCAGCTTGGGGCTTGAATACTGGCTCAGCCATTCCCATGGCCTCGCTCTGGGTTATTCCTGGAATCGCATAGACTATAAAGACGATGACCCGTCCGAGGAAACAAATGATTTTAACCTTGGCTATCGGTGGCGTCAATCTCAGCATACTATGCTGCTCCTGGACTATGGACTCCTGTTGTTTTCATCCAAGGCCTCGACCTCAGAGGAGGAGAATTACGGAGATGAAGATGATTACAATGTCCACAGTATATCTGCTGGTTTTGAGCATGCTTTCAACCCGGCCTACTCTCTAAGCGGCTCTTTAGGATCCTACTTCTATGAGCCCAAGGACGGCAAGTCAAGTACGGGAACAATATATGGCCTTGATCTGGTTCGTAGTTTTTCCAGAGGCTCCGTAACTCTCAGTGGTGATGGGGGCTACAGGTTAGATTATTCCGGTGAAAATTCCGAGGGTTTTACAGAGACCAGAAGTGCTTCCCTTTCCTCCACATACAGTATAGCCTCAAGAACCGAACTCTATGGGTCAACTTCATATTTTTACGAAAAGGGTGAGGAGGAAGCGGGAACCAGAGATGAAACATGGTCGGTTTCGGTAGGCACATCCTATCAGATATTATCCTGGCTCACTGGTGCACTTGAGTTGACTCAGCGGGAGAGAAACTCTTCTGATGAGCAGGATGAATACCGGAACAGCTTGATACTCTTAAGGCTGAGAGGCAATTATGAATGGAGATAGATCCTGCCTGGTATGAGCACCGAAAAAAAATGTTCGAGAGAGTCAAAAGTATCGTGATCATCGCTATCAGGATGGCGAAAGAGTGGAAAGTATGAATAGTAGACAGGAAATCATCACCATCGTCGATCGTGAAAATAAGGAAATTGACCAGGTTACACGTGCTGAAATGAGGGCCAGGAACCTGATTCACCAGGCCACCTACATTCTTGTCTTTAACAGCCTCGGCGAACTGTTTGTCCAAAAACGAACCGAATCCAAAGACATCTATCCAGGTTATTATGAGATTGCCGCCGGCGGGATCGTCCTTGCCGGAGAGAGCTATGAATTATCCGCAAGACGGGAATTAACGGAAGAACTGGGTGTGCAGTGTAAAGAGCTGATCCATCTTTTCGATCATTTTCATGATGACGGAAAAAATCGGGTGTGGGGACGAATTTTCTCCTGTACCCATGACGGTCCCATGCAGCTTCAAAAGGAAGAGGTGGAAAGCGGAGAATTCATGAAAGTGGAAAACATTCCGGCCATGGCTCGAAAACACCCTTTCTGTCCCGATGGGATTGATGTCCTCAACCGTGTCCTGGCAGATAACCTGATGCCGGATTCATGAAAGTCAATGAGGCTTCAAATAAAACTATTCAGCATTCGTAACCGTTCACCAGGGGCACGGGTTTCGGTAAATTATACAGCTGTAAGCATTTACCAGCGCCTTCGTCGTTCATTCGGAGTCTGCGTTTACCTGGGCCTGCGCAGCATACTGGTGCTATGTAAGCAGGGCAAAATGGGCGAAGATGAGGTGCTGGTGAACGCTTAGCAGCATTCAACCTGAACAATGACCATCAAACATACATCTTATCAGCAATATCCCGACCTATTTTTTCCAGTGCCGTAACGATTTCAGGATCATCTTCAAATTGATTAATTCCCACACTTTCCGGGGTGGCATCCTTGCCGAAAATCATTTTCAACCCGGAAGCCTGGCATTGCCCGTTCTCACCGCATTTCACACAGGGAACATTGCCTAAAATCGACACGCCGCCCACAAAATCCATGCCTTCTTCCATCATATAATTTTGAATGGCCTTTATGCCATTTTCACAGGCCGGGGGCATACCCGGATGGTCAGGCGGAATTGCGCAGGTGACAATTGCCGCGCCGGGTTTTCCGGCCATCAGGGCGTGACGGTGTCTCAGGGCATAAAGCCGTTCCATAAAAGCCTTAGTGCGGCTGTCAAGAGTAGAATACGGAGTGAAGCCGGCAATGATCAGACCGTTTGCTTTAAAAGCCTTTTCAGTCAACAACACGCCATCATCTTTTTGCACGCATCTATTTGTTTTTATGCATCCAAGACAGGCGTTACACGGCCCAACATCATAATCACTTAATTTAATAAATTCCGTTTTCATGCCGGTTGCCTCAAGGGCAACTTTAAGGGCTCGGTCCGTGTTGCTGTCTTTGATTGGTGAGCCTGATACACCAAGAATTTTCATCACTTTCTCCACAAATCTGTTCGTTCATGACAGCAGACAGCATTCTGCAACCTGCTGTTTTTAGACATCAGTTATGAGCGCAGCCTGCTAATTTTTTCCAATTCGTCCCTGGCACGAACATTCTCAGGTTGCCTCTCCAAAATTTTCCGGCAATATCCTTCCGCTTCCATAAAATTATTCCGCAGGCAATAAATCCGGGCAAGGCCAAGGAGGGCAAATGTTTCATCACGGATCTCGAGGCTTCTCTTGTAACAAGAAATCGCCTCATCATGCCGCTCCAGCAGGACCAGGGCATCACCCACACGGGACAGGAGATTCTGGTTGGCCGGCTCTTTCTCCAGAATTTTTTCCCAGCATTCAATGGCGCCACGATAATTCTTCATTCCGCGCAAGGCATCTCCCATTCCATAGAGGGCAAAAGTATTTTTCGGCTCCAGCCTGAGACATTTTTCATAATGTAAAACCGCTTGATCAAACTCTCTGCGGCGACGATAAATATTTCCGGTCATGGTCAAAACGGCGACATAACGGTCATCCAACTCCAAAAACTTCTTGAAATACGTTAAGGCCTGTTGAAAATCACGTTTCTTATAGTAAAGATTTCCTATTCCCCGTAAAACATATTTATCATTCTGATCTAAGGCCAGAGCTTGCAGATAAAGATCTTCCGCTGTACTGAAATTCCCTTTTTTCACATACGAATCTGCCAGGCGGGTCATAACATGAACATCGCCGCTTTTCTGCTCCAGATATCTTTGCCAGTAGAGAATAGATTTTTCCGGCTTGTTCAGGCCGCGATACGTATCTCCGATCCCCCGTAGCGCAAAGGTATTTCCCGAATCAATTTCAAGATTTTTCTGATAGTAGTGAAGCGCCCTGGTAAACTGTTTTGTTTCCCGAAACAGATCACCTAACCCCACCAGGATGAAAGAATTTCCGGGTTCCTTTTTCAGTGCCTCAAAAAAAACCTTTTCCGCCTCATCATAATTTCGTTGTTTTAATAATTCCGCCCCTCTCCTTGACAGTTCAACAACCTCGTTCGTTGCTGTGCGCCTGCTTTCCTGACCATGACATGGATTTTCATCCGGAAATTGCTGTACGGCTACGGTCAGCCATTGCGGCATCTCTTGAGAATGATTTTTTTTAATCCATAGGCCGATCTGTTCAGCACAGGAGGAAAAAAAATGCAAGATCAAGCGGTATTCTTCAATACTGACCAATTTTTCATTATTCATATGGAAAGAACGGAGCGGACCTTCCACCTGGGCGGTATCGGCCAGTCCCTGGCGAACACACTCCCTGGCAAGTTTTTCCGCCTCTTCATAGTCCTTTGTTGTCGTCCAGCCAATTAGCATTTTATGATCATTTTCCGTTCCGTCAAAAAAATTCACTTCATGATTCCTTTCTATTAAAAGGGCTTTGAAGGTTCAAAGTTGTCAGGCCAGCAATCCGGAATCTCCAACCCATTTCACCAGCCTCTCCATGCCGGTTTCCGTCGAAACGACAGGAGTATAGCCAAAATCATCCTTAGCATTTTGAATGGAAAACCAGTGGGATCTGGCCAGCTGTTCAGCCAGAAAACGCGTCATGCGGGGTTCATCTCTTATCTTAAGCCAGGAATAAATTTTTTCAAGAACAGTTCCGACCAGATAGGCTTTTTTAAAACCGATCCTTTTTTTCACCGGCGCTATTCCCAGGCGAAAATAGAGATCATTTATCCACTCCCAGAGATTCACCGGATCATCCTGGGAGACAAAATAGGCATGACCTGCGGCCCTGCCGTCTCCATGAAGGCTGTCTGCCGCCAGGACATGGGCGGAGGCAACATTATCAATATAAGAGATATCCACCATGTTCGTGGCATCGCCGACAATCTTCAATTGACCCTTACGGCCCCGTTCCACAAGGCGGGGGATCAAATTCGTATCTCCCGGCCCCCAGACCAGATGGGGCCGCAAGGCTGTTGTTTTCAGCTCAGCGTTGTTGGCAGCCAGCACCATCTTCTCGGCCAGCACCTTGGTATGGGCATAATGGCAGAGAAAGTCTTCCGCGTATGGGGTCTCTTCTCCGACTCCGCAAAGATCATCTCCGGCAAAAACAACGCTGGGTGTGCTGGTGTAGACCAGATGGCCGATGCGATTGGCCCGGCAGGCGGCCAGAACATTTTCCGTACCCGTGACATTGACTGAGTAATAATCCTCCCAACTGCCCCAGATACCGGCCCTGGCTGCCACGTGAAAAATCGTATCCGCATTTTCACATACGGAAACAAGGAAATCCCGATCCCGGATGTCGCCCACAGCAACCTCTGCTCCTAATTTCAGCACATCAGGATAGGTATTCCGGCCAACAACAGTGACCCTGACATCCTGACTCCGCAGCTGGCGGACAATGGCCTTGCCGACAAAACCACCACCACCGGTTACAATGACTTTCTTCATTCCTGTTTCTGCCGTCATCCGTCTCCTGACTCCTGACTCCTGACGTCTGACACCTGTTCAGCTGCCCATACGGCCAGTTTCTCCCGGAAAATCTTGGCATTATGACGAATATCAACCGGAAAGGAAGGATGAATAAGAAAATAATCAATTCCTTCGGTCAGACTGTTTTGCAAGCCCAATGTCCTCAGCTCAGCAAGTAATTTTTCCTCATCATGAATCCTGGCAAAAGGCTCGACAATGATTACCGGAACCTGGCTGCCTGGTTCACCGATCCCCACGAGGGCCGATCTGTACACCTGGGGATGTTCATTAAAAATCGCCTCGCAGCAGATCGTATACATTGTTTCGCCGGCAGTTCTGACCCGGTGTCCCTTGCGGCCGCAAAACCAAAGGCGGCCCTGCTCATCAAAATAGCCCACATCGCCTACCCGGTGCCAGAAGCCGTTTCCATCCTCAATCTTGGCAAAACGATTTTCCCGTTCATTATCCGCATAGCTCCGGGTGACCACCGGGCCTTTGACAACAATTTCACCGATCACGCCGACGTCCATTGCCAGTCGGTCATCCCAAAGCGAAATCGGATCATCACTGGTATGAATAATCCGAATATCAATTCCCGGCAAGGGTCTGCCGACACAGGTGCCCTTCCCCTTACGGGTCAGGTTCCAGGTTTCGGCCAGGATCTCGGTGCCGGTCATGGAGGCGATGGGCAGGGACTCGGTGGCGCCGTATGGTGTATGAATTTCTCCATCCTCGGGCATGATCTTTTTAAGCCGTTCAATCAACTCGCCTGAAACCGGCGCGCCGGCCATCAGAATCTTTTTAACGGGCAGTTTCTGGTGATGCTCAAGGCAGTAGCGGCTGACCACGTTCCAGATGGCCGGTGAACCAAAGGAATAGGTCACCTGCTGGTCAACAATGGTTCTGATAAATTTTTTCGGATTGACCTTGGCCGGCTGGGCAGGATTCATATCCGGAATCACGGCGCAGGCTCCCAGGGCAGTTGAAAAAAGGGCAAATAGGGGAAAGGCGGGCAGGTCTATGTCAGTTGGGCCAATGTGATAATAATCCCTGATCAACCGCAGTTGGGCATGGAAAATACCATGGCTGTAACAAACACCCTTGGGCGGACCGGTGCTGCCGGTGGTAAAAATAATGGCGGCTGGATCATCCGCTTTTGAAATAACACATGAAGAAAAAGCAGTAGGCCTTTGCGGTAAAAGACGACTGCCAAAAAGACCGAATGACGGACCGACGCAAAAAAAACGGCGGACCGTTTTAAAGGGCGCAGGAAAAATTTTTCTGAACAGATGAGCCTTAGGAATGCCGATGAAGACCTGGGGCCTGACCCTGCCGATACA
>JAGHCC010000004.1 GCA_021160685.1 Desulfobulbaceae bacterium
AGTTCAAACAGCCTTAAACGAGATCAGGCCGACATTGCAGCGGGATGGCGGAGATGTCGTCCTGGTCGATGTCACTGAGGATGGAATCGTCAAGGTGCAATTGACCGGGGCATGTAAAGGCTGCCCAATGTCGCAGGTAACATTAAAACAGGGAATAGAAAAATATCTTAAATCGGAAGTTCCGGAAGTGGTTTCAGTGGAGGCGATATAACGTGAAACAACGCAGACTTCGAAAACGAATAGCCTTTAGCCTACAGCCTTAACAACTATAAGTTATCGCTACTTATGGTAATTTGTTCCGCGCTTGATGCTGTAGGCCCGATATAACTGTTCCAGAAGGAGAAGGCGGGCCATTTCATGGGTCAGGGTCATTTTTGAAAAAGAAAGAATGAAATCCGCTTTTTTCAATACCTCTTCCGAAAGGCCAAACGGGCCACCGATCAAAAAACAGACTGTTCCGAGACCCCGCATTTCCCACTTGTTGACAAGTTGGGCCAGTTCTTCAGAACTGATCTGCTTTCCTTTCTGGTCCAGGACCACGAGAAAGGAGGCCTTTCCGCCTCTGGCCAATAACCGCCTCCCCTCTTCTTTTTTCTGCTGCGCAACTGTCCCGGAGCCTTTCTTTTCTTTAAGAACAACAATGTCGGCTTTGGCATAATGCCTGAGCCGGCTATGGTAATCATCGATCCCTGCACGGAGGTATGATTCTCTGGTTTTACCAAGAAAAAGAAACTCAAGCTTCACGTTGATTCATCCATCAGGCCTTTTAAAATTTCACAGAATTTTTCATATCCCACATCGATTTTCAGACCGGGACATGACGAGGTAATAGCGCTGAAATTGGCATAATCCGAAAGAATACTGGGATGCAACGGCCATTGTCGACAACGCCAGGGACGGCCGGGATGAACCGTACAACCGTCGTCGTAAAAAATACAGTGACCGTCCACTGTTTTCATCTGTACCACGTTTCCGGTAATACGCAGATATTGACTCTTGACGTCTTCAACATCCATGTCTAGATAGTCCACCATTCTCCGTAAATCTTCTTCATCTAAAGAAACCGTTGTCTCGCCATGACAACAGTGTCCGCAACGCTGGCATGTGAAAATTTCTTCCATGAGATCTGTTTTGTTTGCCGCCATTATATTATTTTCCAAGTTCGTAACTATTCAAGTGAGGCCACCAGATTGGCCTAACCACCGTTCCGTAACTGTTTAGGAGTGCTCCATATTGGTTCATTTGGGACTTCGATGCATACTTGTGCTATTCAAGAAGGCCAAAATGGGACAAGATGGGGTGCTCCTGAACAGTTACCAAAGTTCTATGATTATGCCGTACCAATAACATCCCCGAAGAGATCAATGTCGATACCGTTCTTTCTTGTTATTTCCTGCCATTTTAATTGCGCCGGCACCCGGAACAGATCATCATAATCCGCCGGCAGAATAAGCCAGCCGTCCCTGGTCAATTCCATTTCCAACTGGCCGGGTCCCCAACCGGAATAACCGAGAATAAACAGATAATCCCTGGGCCCCTGATCCATACTGATCTCTTGGAGAATATTGGGATCCCGTGACAGGATGGTGGAGTTATTAATTTCCATGGAATTTTCACTCTCATACTCGGCCGAGTGAAGGATGTACGCTGACTCAACGTCCACCGGCCCGCCAAGATACACCCCGGGCAATTCCTGATCCGGCACGGAAAGACCCAACTCTTTCAAAACATTTGCCAGGGAAAAATCCGGAATCTTGTAATTCACCACAACTCCCATGGCGCCTTCTTCAAAGGTGTGGGAGCAGATGTAAACAACCGTCCTGGCAAACCGGGGATCCGGCATTTTAGATGTTGCAATTAAAAACTTATCGGCATAACTTTCCATTTGCTTCTCCGACATTTCCGCTTTTCAAATCGTCTCTTCCGTAATCACCCTGATCGACAAACATCAAAATCGACAGAACCAGACAATCAACTTACTGAAATTACGAGAAAATATAATTTATTTTTTTATTTATCGATAATTTCAAAAAAATCAAAGCATTCTATTCAAGAAATTCTTGCTACTTAAACTGGCAATTATGCTAAAATCACGGTAAAAACTGATAAACATTTACAGGTTGTTGGTTTCCATAAATCTGTAGCCACCCCGGTGAATGGTTACGAAATTTGAATCAAAGTTCTCTCAAGTAAAACCTAATTTTCATTTCAGGACAAGTTTTTCATCTATAGGTAAATTAATATGCCAATCGACGTTGTAAAAGAACTCGACAAAGTAATCGCATCTGATCATTACGATCCTTTTGTTGTCCTGGGACTGCATGTTATTGAGCATGAACCCACCTCAGCGATTATCCGCACCTTTCTTCCCCTGGCCGACTCGGTTCGTCTTGTTGTCGACGATGAAAAAAGGGACATGTACAAAATGAGGGAAGAAGGCCTTTTTGAAATCATAGTCCCTGATTACAGCGAGCCCTTTGATTATTACTTCGAAGCCACCTGCTACGATCAGTCCATTCGCGAGATTCGGGATCCCTACCGTTTTCATCCCCAGTTATCCGAGTTTGACTGCCATCTCTTCAGCAAGGGAACCCATTATCAAATTTATGATAAACTCGGGGCTCACCAGACTGAAATTAACGGAACCGAGGGAACCATTTTCCGGGTCTGGGCTCCTGCAGCCCGAAGGGTGAGCGTTATCGGCGATTTTAATTACTGGGACGGCCGCGTTCACCAGATGCGGGTTCTTAGCAAGTCCGGAATCTGGGAACTTTTCATACCCGGCATCGGCCAGAATGATATTTATAAATTCGAGATCCGGACGCAGAGCAAGGATATCCTCGAAAAGGCCGACCCTTTTCAGTTTTATGCCGAATTGCGGCCCAAAACAGCCTCGGTGGTTTGGGACATCAACACCTATGAATGGCAGGACAGTGATTGGCTGACCAACAAACAGCGCCAAAACCCTTATGACAATGCCATGTCCATTTATGAGGTTCATCCGGGGTCCTGGCAGCGCGACCCAACCGACCCGGGACGTTTTCTCTCTTTCAGGGAGCTGGCGGAGACCTTGATTCCTTATGTCAAGAAAATGGGATTTACCCACATTGAACTGATGCCGATCATGGAACATCCCCTAGACGAATCCTGGGGCTATCAGACCAGCGGCTATTACGCGGCCACCAGCCGCTTTGGCACTCCCCAGGACTTTATGTATTTTGTCGACTGCTGCCATCAACAGGACATCGGCGTTATCCTGGACTGGGTTCCATCTCACTTCCCGACCGACGGTCATATTCTAGGCCAGTTTGACGGCACAGCCCTTTACGAACATGCCGACCCACGCCAGGGAACTCAGCCGGAATGGGGAACCCTGATCTTTAATTACGGCCGTAAGGAGGTTTCTAATTTCCTCATTGCCAATGCGCTGTTCTGGCTGGATAAATTCCATGTGGATGGCCTGCGGGTTGATGCGGTCGCTTCGATGCTCTATCTCGATTACGGCCGAAAAGACGGAGAATGGGTTCCCAATCCCTACGGCGGCAAAGAAAACCTTGATGCCATTGAGTTTATCAGGCACTTAAACTCCATTGTCTATGACCACTTTCCCAATGCTCTTATGATAGCCGAGGAATCAACCAGTTTTTACGGAGTCTCTAAACCGGCCGACCAGGGTGGCTTGGGCTTTGGTTTCAAGTGGAACATGGGCTGGATGAACGATATGCTTGATTACTTCAGCCGTGATCCGCTTTACCGGAAATATCATCATAATTCCCTGACCTTCTCGCTGCTTTATGCTTTCTCGGAAAATTATATTCTGCCTCTATCCCATGATGAAGTCGTGCATGGCAAAAAATCTTTGCTGGCGAAAATGCCGGGTGACAAATGGCAGCAATTTGCCAATCTGCGCCTTCTCTTCTTCTTCATGTGGACCCATCCCGGTAAAAAACATCTTTTCATGGGCAATGAAATCGGGCAACTTTCAGAATGGTACAGTCAAGTCAGCCTTGACTGGCATCTGTTGGAACAAAATCAGGCCCACCGCGAACTGCATGATTATTTTCAAGCCCTGAATCATTTCTATCGGCAAACAAAAGCGCTATGGGAAGTTGATTTCCATCATGAGGGGTTTAAATGGATGGACTTTCATGATTTCGATAACAGTGTTATTTCTTTTGCCCGGTTCAGCAAGGACCCGGCCGATCATGTCGTCTGTCTGCTTAACATGACACCGCAGGTGATTCAGCATTACAGGATGGCAGTGCCTGAGGAAATCGTATACCAGGAAGTTTTTTCTTCAGACGAGCCCCGGTTCGGCGGCAGCAATGCTGTCAATAAAGATATCAAACAAGCCGTGGCCGAGCCGGTTGGAGAGGCGCCCTGCCATGTCAAGGTGACGATCCCGCCCCTTGGCGGCATCATTCTGAAACCAAAGAGATAATTCTGGGAATTAGGAATTAGGATAAAAGGGCATCAACACCTGTCAACCATATATAAAAAAACAGCCGATTTACTCGAAATCGTAGGTCGGATTAGTGGTTCATTACCGGTAACATGTTGGGTTACACTGATTCCGTACACCTCTATAAGTCCGTGGGTGAGAGAAAGTAAGCGTAACCCGACAAATCCAGCTTGACGGCTATGGGGATCGGGGATCAGCATAAAAGAGTATCAACACCTTTCAACCATACCTAAAAATAACAGGAAAAAATATGAGCACCGTTACCCAGCAACCAGGGGACAAATTGCGAAAAGCACTGCAGTGGGTCTGTGAGACCCTGGAAGAGCATCCTGAAAAAACAAGGACAAAAGTCTTCAAGGAGGCTGAAATCCGCTATGATCTAACGCCAAAGGAATGTGAATTTCTGGACAAGAACTTTGCGGAGATGGAGAAGAAAAACTGTTAAAAACGAAAATCTCCTATTTCTTTTCCATATTGTAAAGCGATATTCCGGATGCCGGAGGTGATGGTTTCTCCATTGCCATGATGCCTCTGCTTATATCGTGTATTCACTCATTGAATGCCTCCTCTTGTCTTTCAGGATTATCGACCTGAACCCTGAGGGAGGTATTCTTTTTTACAACCACCAAGTTACCAAGCCGATGGGTCAAATTGTTATTGAGCCTATGCGTATTGTAATTGCCCTGGGGGGAAATGCGCTGCTTCGCCGCGGCGAACCTTTGACCGCTGAAAACCAACGGCACAATATCAAGATTGCGGCCGAGACCCTGGCGCCCATTGCCCATGAGCATGACCTGGTGATTACCCATGGCAACGGTCCGCAGGTTGGGCTGCTTGCCCTGCAAAACGCAGCTTATAAATCTGACACCACATTCCCGCTGGATATCCTGGATGCGGAAAGCGAAGGCATGATTGGCTACCTGATCGAGCAGGAACTGAGCAATCTGCTGCCGACGGAGCGCTGTTGCGCAACATTACTCACCCAGATCGAGGTGGATCCCCATGATCCCGCCTTCAAACATCCGACAAAACCCATTGGTCCCATTTACAGTGAAGATGAGGCACAAAGACTTGCCCGCAAACAGGGATGGAACTTTGCCCTTGACGGCGGGAAC
>JAGHCC010000407.1 GCA_021160685.1 Desulfobulbaceae bacterium
AAAGGTTCAAAGGTTCAAAGGTTCAAAGGTTCAAAGGTTCAAAGGGGCAAAGGGGCAAAGGGGCAAAGAATTATAAAATTTGCCAATCGGCATTGCAACACCATTAAAACTGGACTTATAGATGGCGCAAAACAATATTCGCTCAACAAACCATGCTATTACTCTCTATTAATCCGGACAATCCCCAGCCGCGCCTGATCAGCAAAGCTGTTGAGGCCTTGCGCCGGGGGGCGGTGATCTGTTATCCCACGGATACCATGTATGGTATTGGTTGTGATATTTATAATCAAAAAGCGGTCAAACGCGTTTACCAGATAAAAAAAAGACCGAAGCAGAAACCATTCAGTTTCATGTGCTCCGGTCTTAAAGATGTCAGCAAGTATTGTTTTATTTCTAATCTGGCCTACCGACTCATCAAAAAAAGCATTCCCGGCGGCTACACTTTTATTTTGCCAACCATGAAAATAGTGCCTAAGATCATGACATCAAAGCAAAAAACAGTTGGTATCCGGGTGCCGGATCATGCCATCTGTCTGGATTTGATCAAAGGGCTGGGCAATCCCGTCCTGAATACCAGCGCCACGCTGGGCGAAGATGACTCACCCCTGTCAGAGGCCTATGAGGTAGAAGAAAAACTGGGAAAACAAGTGGACGTGATCATTGACGGCGGTCCGGTCTATCCCAGTCCCTCCAGCATCGTATCCCTTGTCAGCGACGAGCTTGAAATTATCAGGGAAGGAAAGGGTGATCTGTCCCTGTTCAGATAATCTTTAGGCCAACTTGAAAATTTCCTTTTCGCCCAATCTCTGCGTTATGCGATAAATTTTATCCTCGAAATATCACTTATATGTCTGTGGTAAATTTTTTCGCATGCCATGATCTTAAACGAAAATTCTAATTTTTCAAAGTACCCTTTATTTATGAGCCAGGGGATCTTTCAGGGATTTACTCATGGTGAAATGCAGGGTCTTCCGAGGCGGAATATGCATCATTTTCCCTGTTCTCGGATTTTTACTCGACCTTGCCTTCCGCTGCCTGATACTGAAACTGCCGAAGCCCCTGATCTCTACCCTGTTTCCCGCCTCCAGACTGTCGGCAATGGCCTCAAGGATAATATCAACGGTCTGAGCCACATCTTTTTTCAAATAACCGTCCATTTGTTCAGCTACAGCATTGACTAAATCACGTTTTAACATCGTCTATTCCAATATCTCAAAAACAAGTAAGTGTAAGTGTTTTATTTCAAAAATATTTTTTGTTTCTTGCCATTTTTAACACAGCAATCAGCGCAAAGTCTCTAAAAATTAAATTCAGCGCCCAACATCCCACTCATAGGAAAGCGACGTCTCAGGGCTTAACAACTGATCCAGCAGGGCCTCTCCCCTTTTTCCCCCAAAAAATCTGAGCAAGCTAAAATTATCCTCGGCCGGATAAATCAATCGGGGGGATGGGTCATCAAGGCCGCCAAGTTCTGCAGCCAGGCGAACCGCATCGGTGAGGTTGCCGAGTTCATCAATCAGCCCTAACTCCAGGGCCTGCTCTCCAGAAAAAATTCGGCCATCTGCAACCTGCCGAACATCCTCCTCAGCAAGTTTTCTGCTTTCGGCAATATCCCTGATAAACTGATCATGGACATTATCAAGCAGCCGCTGCAACATGTCCCGTTCAGCTTTGGTCAGAGAGCGGCTCGGGGAGCCCATGTCTTTAAACTCTCCGCTCTTGATCGTCTCACTCTTGTAACCGATCTTTTTAAAAATCTCTTCCAGATTGGCGAATTTGAGGATCACCCCTATACTGCCGGTCAGGGTACCGGGATTGGCCACGATTTTTTCCGCGCCAATGGCGGCATAATATCCGCCGGATGCGGCCACAGAACCCATGGAAGCGACTACGGGTTTTTCCCGGTTGACCCGCCTGAGTTCCGTGAACACTTCCTGGGAAGCACCCACAGCCCCCCCAGGACTGTCAATCCGAACAACGATCGCCTTAATGTTATCTTTCTTTTTAAAATCGTTCAGGTTGGCGATGGTCTTTTCCGAGCTGGTGATTACCCCTTTAAGCTCAATAATGCCCACCCCCTGAGCGGATGTAAACAGATCCACGCTTGTGGGCCGGATCATTTTGGCAACAAAAAAGGTTATTCCGCCAAAAAAAAGAAACATGAGTCCTCCCAGGATCAAAAAACCCGTGATCACAGGATGAATCTGGCGAAATAACCTTTTTTGCGACATAATCAGATCCTTGTTTACGAGATAACCTTAATCGTTATCCTGCTCGTCACCGGATTCCGCTTTGTCTTTGCCAAGCTCCTCTTTCAGAAGATCACCAATGGTCGAGGGACCGCTGGCAGCCTGTTTTCTCTGATAATCAATATAACTACCCTCGGCGGATTTATCGGTCAAAGCCTTCACTGAAAGGCCGATTTTCCGATCCTTGGCCGAAACGTTGATGACCTTGGTCTTCAACATGTCGCCAACATTATACATGCCCACCGGCGTAGTAATTTTTTCCTTACTGATTTCTGAGACATGCACAAGACCCTCAATGCCCTCCTCAACCTCGACAAAAATACCAAAATCCGTGACGTTGGTGATTTTTCCTTCCACCGGGGTGCCGACAGGATATTTCTCAATAACCTGCTGC
>JAGHCC010000333.1 GCA_021160685.1 Desulfobulbaceae bacterium
ATACAACAGAGCATGAAAGCGCTTATTGCACTTGAGGACGGAGTCATTTTTGATGGCGAATCCTTTACCGGCTCCGGAGAAATAACCGGAGAAATCGTCTTCAACACCGGCATGACAGGTTACCAGGAGATTTTGACTGATCCTTCATATAAAGGGCAGATCGTTACCATGACCTACCCTTTGATTGGCAACTATGGAATCAATCCTGACGATATGGAATCCGCAGCAATCCACCTCGATTCTTTTATTGTCAAAGAATATCAATCATTTCCAAGTAATTTCAGATCTACCGGTACTTTGGCTGACTTCTTAAAGGAATACGACATTCTTGGTATCGAGGGAGTCGACACACGCGCTTTGACCAGACACATCCGCATTGCCGGCGCCTTGAAGGCCGTTATTTCAACCGATGATCTGGATCCTGATTCCCTGATCCAAAAGGCCCGGAATTCCCAAGATCTTATCGGCCGGGATCTGGTGCGTGAGGTGACCTGTAGCTCTCCATATTATTGGGCCTCATCCGGCCCGGTTGATTCTGATAGTTTCCCCAAGACTACCACGCATTCCTATAAAGTTGTTGTCATGGATTTTGGCCTCAAATATAATCAGTTACGCCTTCTTGCCGAACGTAATTGCGATGTACTTGTGGTTCCTGCCACAACTTCAGCCCGGGACATTCTTGCCTTGAATCCCGACGGTATCTTTCTTTCCAATGGCCCAGGAGATCCTGCCGGCGTAGAAAGTGTAGTGGAGACAGTCAGAGAGCTTATCGGCAAAAAACCAATTTTCGGCATCTGTCTGGGGCATCAGATTCTTGCCCTGGCATTTGGCGGCACGACGTATAAGCTTAAATTCGGCCACCGTGGATCTAACCAGCCGGTCAAAGATCTGTCCACGGGAAAAATTGAAATTACTTCCCAGAATCACGGCTTCTGTGTTGACCTGGACAGTCTCGATCCTGATCAGGTTGAGCTGACCCATATCAATTTAAATGATGGCAGTCTCGAGGGGATGCGCCATCTCCATTATCCGATTTTCTCGGTTCAGCATCATCCTGAAAATGCGCCGGGTCCCCATGACTCGATTTATCTCTTTGATCACTTTATTAAATCAATGAAACAGCCATAGATGATCCTGTAAAAGTCTTTTTTCACCGCAACCCACGAAGACATCAGCGAACTTTGTGTTTTCTATAGATTTTAAGAAATCATCCCGCTTTCCAAATTTTTTTATAAAGCCATCACATTTGACTCAACTGTAAAATATAAAAATGCCAAAACGCACTGACATCAAAAAAATCCTGATCATCGGCTCCGGCCCCATCATTATCAGCCAAGGTTGTGAGTTTGATTATTCCGGCACCCAGGCAGTCAAGGCCTTAAAAGAAGAAGGCTATGAGGTGATCCTGATCAACTCCAATCCGGCGACAATCATGACCGATCCCGAGATTGCCGATCATACCTACATTGAACCGATCACACCCGAGATAGTCGCCAAAATTATTGAACGGGAACGCCCCGATGCCATTTTGCCCACCCTTGGTGGACAAACAGGCCTGAATACCGCGATCAAGGTTGCAGAAACCGGAATTCTTGAAAAATACGGGGTAGAACTTCTGGCCGCTGACATTGATGTAATCAAAAAAGCGGAAGGAAGGGAATCTTTCCGGACCGCAATGTGCAATATCGGTCTCAAGGTCCCTGAAAGCGTAATCGTCCATACCATTGAAGAGGCCATGGCAGCTATTGAAACAATCGGCTTTCCCATCATTGTCCGTCCAAGTTTCACCCTGGGCGGCACCGGAGGAGGCGTCGCCTATAACCGCCAGGAATTGAAATCTTTGTGCGGCCCCGGCCTGGAACTCAGCCTCAACACCGAGGTCATGCTGGAAAAAAGCCTGCTCGGCTGGAAAGAATATGAACTTGAGGTCATGCGGGACAAAAACGACAATGTCGTCATCATCTGTTCCATTGAAAACTTTGATGCCATGGGGGTTCATACCGGCGACTCTATCACCGTAGCTCCGGCCCAGACCCTGAGTGACCGGGAATACCAGACCATGCGGGACGCGTCCATTGCCATCATGCGGGAAATAGGGGTGGAAACAGGCGGCTCCAATGTCCAGTTTGCCGTCAATCCGGCGGACGGCGAACTCATGGTGATCGAGATGAACCCCAGGGTTTCCCGCAGTTCCGCTCTGGCGTCTAAGGCTACCGGCTTTCCCATTGCCAAGATTGCCGCAAAGCTTGCGGTGGGCTACACCCTGGATGAAATCCCTAACGACATCACCAGGGAGACCTACGCCTCATTTGAACCGTCCATTGATTACTGTGTCGTTAAAATCCCACGCTGGACTTTTGAAAAATTCCCCGAGGCCGAAGATTTTCTCACCACGGCCATGAAGTCGGTTGGAGAAACCATGGCCATTGGCAGAACCTTTAAAGAGGCCATGCAAAAGGGTCTGCGCTCTTTAGAAATCGGCTGCACGGGTTTTGGCGCTGGTCCGGAATTTAATCTTTCCAAGCTGCAACAACATGAACTTGAGCAACGTCTCAAAAAACCAAGCTCACAGAGAATATTCGCAATCTACGAAGGGTTACGCCGCGCCATGCCCCTGGAGCAGCTCCACATGCTTACCGCTATCGACCCGTGGTTTCTTTACAACCTCAAACAGATTGTTGACGTGGAAGGGCTGATAAGTGAAAAAGGCTTCTCAGGGCTCGACCGAGAATTTCTTTACAAGGTCAAACAGATGGGATTTTCCGATCCACAGCTTGCCTGGTTGACTGGCACAACGGAAAACGACATACGGGACCTGCGGGAACAACAGGGGGTCAAGCCGGTGTATAAACTGGTGGACACCTGCGCCGCTGAATTTGAGGCCTACACCCCCTATTACTACTCGACCTATGAGGTGGAAGACGAATCTCGAAAAACAGATACACGCAAAATAATGATTCTAGGTGGTGGCCCCAACCGTATCGGCCAGGGCATTGAATTTGATTACTGCTGCGTCCATGCCTCATTTGCCCTTGAGGAAATGGGCATTGAAAGCATCATGGTCAACTCCAATCCGGAAACAGTGAGTACGGATTATGACACTTCCGATAAATTGTATTTTGAACCTTTAACCAGGGAAGATGTCTATCATATAATTGAAAAAGAAAAACCCGAAGGTGTGATTGTCCAGTTCGGCGGCCAGACGCCGCTCAATCTGGCCCTGCCCCTGGCCGAGCTTGGTGTACCGATTTTGGGCACATCACCGGACAGTATTGATCGAGCTGAAGACCGCAAACGTTTCCAGCAATTTCTCCAGAAACTGGGTTTGATTCAGCCGGAAAACGACACGGCCCTCACCACGGATGAGGCCCTGAAAATTGCCGAGAAAATAACCTATCCGGTCGTTGTCCGGCCCTCTTACGTTCTGGGCGGCCGGGCCATGCGCATAGTCTATAATGAAAGAGACCTCAATGAATACATGACTTCAGCTATTAATATTTCTCCTGAACGTCCTATCCTTATAGATAAATTTTTGAAAGACGCCGTAGAAATAGACGTTGATGCCATCTCGGACGGAAAGACAACAATTATTGGCGGCATCATGGAACATATTGAAGAAGCGGGCATTCATTCCGGTGATTCGGCCTGTGTTCTGCCGCCCCACAACCTGTCCACTGAAGTCATGAACCAGATCAAGCAGGCAACCAGGGCCATGGCCGCTGAGCTGGGGGTAATCGGCCTGATGAATATACAGTATGCAGTTAAGGACGACATCCTCTACATTCTGGAAGTTAACCCCAGGGCCTCACGCACTATTCCTTTTGTCAGCAAGGCAACCGGTGTTCCCCTGGCTAAACTGGCCACCAGGGTGATGATGGGTGAAAAGCTGCAGGATCTGGGACTGACACAGGAAGTGGAGGTGGAACATTTTGCCGTGAAAGAGGCTGTTTTCCCCTTTGACCGCTTTGAAAATGTCGACACCCTGCTCGGGCCGGAGATGAAATCTACTGGTGAAGTGATGGGAATTGACAACTCATTAGGCATGGCCTTTGCGAAATCGCAATATGCGGCCGGTCAGGCCATTCCAACTTCAGGAACGGTATTTATCAGCGTCAGGGATGCCGACAAACAGGCTGTTCTGCCCATTGCCAGAGAACTCAACGAACTTGACTTTTCAATTCTCGCCACCAGGGGAACAGCGGAATTTTTTCAGGCAAACGGCGTGAAATGCGAGCCGGTCTCTAAGATTTCCGAAGGACGGCCACATATTCTTGATAAAATACAAGATAATGCAATCCAGTGGATCTTTAACACGTCAATGGGAACCAGGACAACGGAAGACTCCTACTCAATCCGGCGCGCTGCCATTGACTATCATCTGCCGTATACCACCACTAAATCCGGGGCGGAATTCATGGTCCGGGCGATCAGCACCATGCGGCAGAGAAAGATGGAAGTCAAATCGCTCCAGGAGTATTTCTAATTTAGCCGTACATTTACAAATAATTTGAGATAAAACTTTAAATTTACATCTTTCATGCTTAGCTTCATGTTTACCTTGAATTTTACAAATTCTTGAATCTCTTAATTCAAAAAAAAAATTACTTACTTTTGAGCCTTTACAAGGAGAGCTTTTTTGAACCCTTTTTATAAAAATTTATCTATGTGGCTGGTGATTGGCATGACCATGATCCTGCTCTTTAACCTGTTCAACACCCCCCCGGCCACGCAAACAGAAATCAGCTACAGTGATTTTCTGTCCAGTGTGGAAGCAGGGGCGGTCACCCAGGCCCAGATTCAGGCCGACAAAATTACCGGCACAGGTCAGGGCGGCAATCAATTCATCGTCATTACACCTCCGTCAGATCCTGAACTTCTTCCTCTTCTCAGAGAATCCGGGGTCAACATCACGGTAAAGCAGAGAGAGGAAACTCCATGGTATGTCACAATTCTCATCTCCTGGTTCCCTATGTTGCTGCTGATCGGCGTCTGGATCTTTTTCATGCGCCAGATGCAGATGGGCGGCGGCAAGGCCATGTCATTCGGCAAAAGCCGGCACCGGAGAATGGACGCGGAAGAAAAAAAGGTGACCTTTGCTGATGTCGCCGGCATTGATGAAGCCAAGGAAGAGCTGGCGGAAATCATCGATTTCCTCAAAGAACCACAAAAATACACCCGCCTTGGCGGCCATATTCCCAAGGGAGTCCTGTTGATGGGCGCACCGGGAACCGGCAAGACACTATTGGCCAGAGCCATTGCCGGTGAGGCCGATGTGCCGTTTTTTTCAATCAGCGGCTCGGATTTTGTCGAGATGTTCGTTGGCGTTGGCGCTTCCAGGGTACGGGACCTGTTTGAGCAGGGCAAAAAAAACGCGCCCTGCATTATCTTTATTGATGAAATTGATGCTGTTGGCAGACACAGAGGTGCCGGGGTTGGTGGCGGCCATGATGAACGGGAGCAGACCCTGAATCAGCTTCTTGTTGAAATGGACGGCTTTAAGTCAAATGATGGTGTCATTATTATTTCCGCTACCAACCGGCCTGATGTTCTTGATCCTGCCCTGCTCAGGCCCGGCCGTTTTGACCGCCAGGTCGTGGTGCCCATCCCCGATATCGGCGGCAGGGAAAAAATACTCGAAGTCCATGCCAGAAAAGTGCCTTTGGCGGATGATGTCAAATGGAAGGTCATTGCCCGGGGCACCCCCGGCTTTACCGGCGCAGATCTTGAAAACATGATCAATGAGGCCGCGATCATGGCAGCACGCCAGGGGGCTGACAAGGTGAGCATGGAAATTCTGGAAAAGGCCAAGGATAAAATCATGATGGGTGCTGAACGGCGCAGCATGATTATTACCGATAAGGAAAAGAAAATCACAGCCTTTCATGAAGCCGGACATGCCCTGACCGCCAGACTATTGCCTGGAACCGATCCGGTGCTCAAGGTTACCATTATTCCCCGGGGCCGGGCTCTGGGCCTGACCCAGCAGCTGCCTACGGTGGAACAGTACACCCACGCTAAATCATATCTTTTCAACAATATCTGTATCCTGCTGGGCGGCCGGGTGGCTGAAGAGCTTGTCTTTGGAGAAATTACCACTGGTTCCGGCAATGATATCGAACGAGCCACGGAACTGGCCAGGAAAATGGTCTGTGAATGGGGTATGAGCGAAAAACTTGGCCCGTTGACCTTTGGCAAGAAGGAAGAGCAGATTTTTCTGGGACGGGAAATTTCCCAGCACCGGGATTACAGCGAAAGAACGGCCATTGAAATTGATCAAGAGGTTAAACATTTTGTGACCGAGGCCAATGACAAGGTCACAAAACTGCTCTCCGAACACATGGACGCCCTGAAGGCGATATCCCATGCCCTGCTGGAACGGGAAACTCTTGTTACCGAAGAACTCGATCTCCTGATGAACGGCGAAACCTTACCGAAGGACATGGGCAAAGAACAGGCAAAACCAGCTGCTCAGGCCGAAAAACCACCGGCGCCTGAATCACCGCCCGTTGAAACCGTTTCCGACAAGAAGGATGAGGACCTGGATTCCCCCCAAAGCCCCCCGGTCGGCGACGAACCCTCGCCCAAAGCCACCTGACCCCTTTTAGAGCTATGATGTGCTGCGCTGCCACTACCCTGGACCTCGGACAACGGGTGCACGTCATGGGTATCCTGAACGTCACTCCGGATTCCTTTTCCGATGGCGGCCAGCTGGCAAACAAGGAGACTCTGCTTCAGCGTGCTGAGAACATGATTGCGGCCGGAGCGGATATTCTCGACATCGGCGGTGAATCCACCCGGCCCTTTGCCGCAAAGGTGGAACTCGATGAAGAGTTAAACAGGGTGATCCCGGCCATCGAGTCAATCAGACATCATTTTTCCACTCCTATCTCCATTGACACCACCAAGGCCGCGGTGGCTGAAAAAGCTCTTGAGGCCGGCGCTGACATTATTAACGATGTCAGTGCACTGCGTCTTGATTCCCAAATGATCGAGGTGGCAAAAAAACATAACGCGCCGGTCATTCTCATGCACATGCAGGGGCAGCCCGGCGATATGCAGAAAAAACCCTGTTATGATGATGTGATCAGTGACATATTGTCTTTTCTGCAAGAACGTCTTGACTGGGCGGAAAAAAAAGGGCTAGATCGCAGCCGCATGATCATCGACCCTGGTATCGGCTTTGGAAAAACCCTTGAACATAACCTCACTATTCTGAAGCATCTTGATCAATTCAGTGCTCTTGGCGTCCCACTGCTGCTCGGCCATTCCCGCAAAGCCTTTATCGGCACGATCCTGCAGCTCGACGATCCGGGCCAAAGGGATTGTGCCACTGCGGCAATTGCTGCCCTCGCCGTCATGGCTGGAGTATCGATTATACGCGTCCATGATGTTAAAAAAACCGTTCAGGCTGTGCGGCTGGCCGAGGCTATCAAGGATGCCGGATAGCTGATGGCTGATGGCTGATGGCAAATAAACTGTGTTATAAGCCTTGAGCTGTATTTATGTCTGAGTTACAATCAAACAGACCTTCCTCACTTCAAAATTCGATATTCCCTGTTCAACATTCCGCTGTTCGTTAAGCCCTACCCTGTGGTATCATATTACCCATGATCAGCATCAAAACCAGAATAAAAGGATATCAACGCTATAACAAGGGCCGAAAAATAAAGGCCATTCATTTCCATGCAGACAAGGCGGCTTTCTTTTTCAAGGTCATTCCTTATCTGCTGCACTCAAACCATCCTGATCTGCCCGGCTTTATCGATCAGCCCGGCTGTCCTTACGGCATCCACCAATTCCTGCCGGAAACGGTTCCCGGCTTTGAACTTTTCAACCTCTATTTCCCCGAATCAACAGCACTCTCGGCCCGGAAAGGGTCGAACATCGCCCCGGAACCCGGCATTCACTCCCTGAAAACAATCGGCAGCATCGGCACCATTGCCCAGACGGAAAAATCAGACTGTGATTACTGGGTCAGCATCCGCCATAAAGAACTTGGCGAAGACGGACTCGATCTGCTCGAAAAAAAATGTAAACTGATCGAAAAATGGGCTACCGGATATGATCATGAAATCTATTTCTTTCTCATGGATATTGATCAAACCAGGCAAAACAGCTTTTCATCCGATGCAGAGGAAGAATCCGCCGGTTCAGCCCTTAAATTGCTTTTAAAGGACGAACTCTTCAGAACCCATATCCTGGTTTCCGGCAAGATGCTGCTCTGGTGGCTGATACCACCAGGGTTAACCAGTAAACAATATTCAGACTACGTTTCTCAGTTGATATCGACGAAACAGATTAATCCTGATAATTATATTGATCTCGGATATCTGTCGGAAATTCCCAGGGAAGAAATTTTCGGGGCCTGCCTCTGGCAAATGAACAAGGCTCTAGACAGCCCTTTCAAATCCGTTATTAAATTTGCTTACCTGGAACTGCTACTCGATCAAAAGAGCAGTGACAGTCCCCTATTATCAAATAAAATCAAAC
>JAGHCC010000377.1 GCA_021160685.1 Desulfobulbaceae bacterium
GCGCTGCACAGTATGATCAAGTACCTCACCGTCGGCAGAGAGCAGCACCATGAAACTGAGCGCGGGCCGGACCCGGTCACAAAGCAGGCTGCATACCCCCTCGGACAGAGCCGGCGGCAGCATGGGGATCTGTCTTTCAGGAAAATAAATGGAGGTTCCCCGATCCACGGCAGCAGAAAAAAACTGGGAACCGGGCGTAACCCATGGAGTCACATCGGCAATGTGAATGCCCACCATAAAACCGTTTTCCCGTTTTTCCACATGCAGCCCATCATCAAAATCCCTGGTGCTTTCACCGTCAATGGTCATTACAGGGAGATGAAGTAAATCAAGGCGGCCGTCGGCCAGAAGTTCAGCCGTCGAAGGTTCATCGACTTCAGCCTCGAGCAGAACTTCCCGTGAAAACTCAACGAGAAGATCCTGACGCAGGAGGGGAATGTTTTCGTTTTTATCCCAAACTCCGGCAGTAACAAGCAGATGAAAGGCGTCATGGGGGCGAGTCAAGCGCGCCCTCTTTAGAAGCTCCCTGGCAACAGCGCTTTCCGGCGCGTCATTTCCCTGAAGATAGTATTCCCGCAACAGAGCAAGACATTTTTCTCTCTCCGGCCAGTTCTCCGGTTCCCTGCCCTTTTTGAGAATTTCCAGGGCCTGGGCTCCCTGATCAAGGAGCTCCTCCCTGGCCTTTTCTTTTTCAGCTTTATCCCTGAACTGCTGGACAGTCTCCGCAGAATGGACAAGCACCTTTCCCGCCTTGTACTTAAAGAAAAGATGATCCCTGAAAACGCAACGCAGGAAAGAGGCAATATGATCATCACTGGCATCCTCGCCAAAACTTAAACCGGCCAGAAAATCGGGCGAAAAGGAGGATTCATCCTCCTCGGAGGCCAGCTCCCAGATCTCTTCAAGCTCAACCGGTTCGGTCAGGGCCTGACGTTTGTCGGCCGTTTCCTGCAACAAACGCTGGACGTCTTCCCGGGATTGTTCGACAGCATATGAATGACCGGTATGGTGAACAACACGCGACAGGGGCAGATTCATCTCCCTGCCCTTTTGATTCGAAATACGCAGACGCTTTCCGTTGTCCTGGGTCACCAGGGCGCAGATAAATTTTGATTGATCAAGATATTCAATTATTTTCCCTTGCAAAGTCATGGGTATTCCTTATAATTGCCTCCTCGTTTTAAAAGGAAGAATGGTAACGTTAAGATTTAGGTAACTATTCACGTAGGGCTCCAAACTACCCTTAACTCCGTAGTGTAACTCTTCAGGAGTGCTCCATATTTGTTCATTTGGGACTTCGAAGCATACTGGTGCTATTCGAGAAGGCCAAAATGGGCGAAGATGGGGTGCTCCTGAATAGTTACAAATTTAGCGTAAATGTTTATACATGATTTAGGTTATAATCTCTTGATTTTTGTGAGCCGGTGACTCAACTTATTTCGTCACTTCACATGTGTCGAATATTTTTTGCCATTTATCCCGACTGATCTTAAAAAATGGTAACTATTCAGTAGCACCTCATCTTTGCCCATTTCGGAGTCTGCGCTTCGCTCCGCTTACCGTTCGAAGTCCTAAATGAATGAACCTAAGGCACTGCTGAACAGTTACGGGACGGTGGTTAGGCCAATTTGGTGGCCTAACTGAATAGTTACAAAAAATGTATGAAAAATTTCATTTTCGACATGTTGTGAAACATATTCGGAAGGCAGAGACATAATGACAAAAAAATACATGGAAGATTATCAGGGAAAACCGATCAAATCAGGAGTTGTTTCCCTGATCGGACCGCCCAATGTAGGCAAATCCACTCTGCTCAATTGTCTGCTCGGCCAAAAAATCTCTATTGTCTCGCCTAAACCGCAAACCACAAGAAACCGAATTCCCGGCATCCTGAACGGGCCTGATTACCAGATTGTCATTCTTGACACGCCCGGCATTCATAAGGCAAACAGTCCCCTGAACCTGGAAATGGTGAAAATCGCCCTTGGTTCCATGTCCGAGGTGGATGTCATTATTTTCATGATTGATGTCACATTTCCTTTGCCGGAAAAGATCCATGACGCGGCCTCCTATCTTGAAAAGGCCGGCAAACCCGTTATCCTGCTGATCAACAAGGTGGACCTGATGCCGAAAGAACGGCTGCTGCCCATCTTCAAAGCCTATGAGAAACTGTATCCCTTTAAGGCCATGATCCCGATTGCCGCCCTGCACGGAGACGGCGCCGATATTCTGCTTGAAACCCTCCTCCCTCTTCTGCCATCGGGTCCGCCTCTTTATCCCATCGATATTCCCACTGATGCGACCGAACGTTTTATTGTTGCCGAGATGATTCGGGAAAAAATCTTTCTTCTGACCAGTCAGGAAATTCCCTATTCCACAGCCGTCACAGTGGACCGTTTTAAGGAAAATGAGGCGGCAAACCGGATTACGATTCATGCCACTATTTTTATAGAAAGGAAATCACAGAAAGGAATTTTGATCGGCAAAGGTGGCAGTATGTTGAAAAAAATCGGCATCAGGGCCAGAAAAGATATAGAACAGCTGCTCGGCGCAAAGGTGAATTTGAAATTGTGGGTCAAGGTGCAGAAAGAGTGGACTCGGGATATGCGTTTTTTAAAGGAGTTGGGTTTTTAAAGGCTAAAAAAAAAGGAACCTGTCGAAACAGATTCCTTTCATTACAGTTCTCTTCTGATGCTGAACTTCTTAATTAAATAACCAGATCCAACTGACCTTTCTGATATGATGCCGGCAAACCTTTTCCGTCCTGCTCAGCCATGGCCGAATTGACTTCTTTGTCTGAATGCGCCATGCGATTCTGATCGGCTGTCTGTCCAGCAGCACTTATCCCACGGGACGTTTCCAGCGCCGCAGAACTCAGGTCGGCAACCACGGCCGGCCCCACAGTGGTTTGACCACTCTCGGACGGGTTACTTTCCCGATTATATTTCGAGCCTTCCGCTGAAGATAAACCTGGAGTTTTATTTTTGGCATACAGAGCTGCAATATGAGTCGAATCAACGATCACAACAACACCTCCCTTGTTTTAGGTAATCACTTTTCTTATTGTATGTTTTATTTTCTGCTTTGTCTAATTTTTCAATTCGTAAGGTATAAAAACAGGTGAACCTCAAAAAATTATATGTTAATCTGCCAGGTTCAATTCAATATTATTTCCAGCCACTCATGCCACATAAAAACATACTTTTTTCTCTCTTGTTCTCATGTTTTTCGTGGATTTCGTGGCAAAATGAAAAATAGAGATATTTAAATGATAGAGGTATTTATATGAAAGAGGTCAGAGTTCGTTTTCCACCCAGTCCAACCGGGTATCTCCATATCGGCGGTGCCAGAACCGCCCTGTATAATTGGCTTTTTGCAAAAAAACACGGCGGCAAACTTGTCCTGAGAATCGAAGATACCGATGCGGAACGATCCACCCAGGAATCAATTGAGGGCATTCTTGACAGTCTGAAGTGGCTTGGTCTTGACTGGGATGAAGGCCCCTATTTCCAGACTGATTTTGCTGAAGATCATATTAAAGCGGCAAACAGACTGATTGAAACCGGCCATGCCTATAAATGTTTCTGTACAAAAGAAGAACTTGACGCGAAAAGGGAAGCTGCCCTGGCGGCAAAAAAAGATATCAAGTATGACGGGACATGCCGAAACCTGACTCCTGAACAAATCGCGGAAAAAGAAAGCCAAAATATTCCCTATGTCGTGCGTTTCAAGACCCCAAAAAAAGACGGGGTGGTCATCTATGACGATAAGGTCCTTGGGAAAATCAGCCGGGCCTATAAGGATATCGAAGATTTTGTTATTGTCCGCTCCAACGGCAAGCCCCTCTACCTGCTCTGCAACGTGGTGGATGATATCCGGGACCGCATCAGCCACATCATCCGCGGCCAGGACCACATGAGCAACACCACCCGCCAGGTTCTACTTTACCAGGCCCTTGGCGCCGAGGTGCCGATTTTTGCACACATGCCCCTGACCCTGGATCTGAAAAAAGCCAAAATTTCAAAACGGAGCCATGGCGAGATCGTAGCGGTCCATTTTTACCGTAATCACGGTTTTCTGCCCTGGGCCCTGTGCAATTTTCTTGTTCAGCTTGGCTGGTCCACATCCGATAACAGAGAGTTCTTTTCAAACGAAGAACTGATCCAGGCCTTTTCCCTGGAGCGGATCAACAAGGCTAATTCTATTTTTAATTACCGCAAGGGTGATCCAAAATTCTTCACTGACCCCAAGGCCATCAATATGAATGGTCACTACCTGCGCACCATGCCTATTGAAGAGATCGGCGAACTGGTTAAAAAAGAATTTATTGAGGAAGGAATCTGGGATGATGCTTATGATCATGACAGAAAAGAATGGTATCTCAAGACCTTGGACATGATCCGTGATCGTTTTTTTACTCTCAAGGATTTTGCCTCCCAGGGCCGGGCCTTTTTTGCCGATGATTTTGATATTGACCCCAAGGCCCTGAAAAAAAATCTTCGCAAACATCCGGATTTGAAGGAGTGGCTACCACAATTGGCCGATCGATTCGAGGCTCTTGCGGACTTCACCAAGGACGAGGCTGAACGGGTGGCCAGAGAATTTGCCGAAGAGATGAATGTTAAGCCGGGAATCCCCATCAACGGCTCCAGAGCCGTTATCACCGGTCAGATCAAAGGTCCCAGCATGTTCGAGGTTTTTGAGATTATCGGTAAAGAGAGAGTGGTGGCCCGGCTTCGTGATGCACCGAAATATTTTAACGAATAACGACTTTAATGATGGGCAGTGCCACCCTACAAAGCTAAATATATTAAGTGATCTTTTGCGGAGGCACAGAATAAAACCTCTGTGAACTCTGCGTCTCGGTAAGAGAGATATAAAAAATTGACCAACATGAAACCAGAAAAAAACGAATCATCTTCAACCGACTTTATCCGAACAATTATTGCCGAGGATCTGCGTAATAACAAAAATGACGGCCGGCTGGCGACCCGCTTTCCACCGGAGCCAAACGGTTTCCTTCATATCGGTCATGCCAAATCCATCTGCCTTAACTTTGGCATTGCCTTGGAAAATCCGGCCGGCGTCTGTCATATGCGTTTTGACGACACCAACCCCTGCAAGGAAGAGGATGCTTATGTACAGGCCATTCTGGAAGATGTCAGATGGCTGGGATTTGACTGGGGGAAAAATCTCTTTTACGCCTCCAACTATTTTGATCAACTTTATGATTATGCCGTTGAGCTGATCAAAATAGGCAAGGCTTATGTCTGCGACCTCAAGGCAGATGAAATGAGACTGTTCCGGGGCACCCTTACCGAACCAGGCAAGGACAGTCCATTTCGAAACCGATCAGTTGAGGAAAACCTCGATTTTTTTACACGGATGCGAGACGGCGAATTGGCAGAAGGAAGCCACATTTTGCGGGCAAAAATCGATATGGCATCGCCAAATCTAAACATGCGAGATCCAGCCATTTATCGAATTCTGAAAGCACATCATCACCGCACCGGCGATAAATGGTGCATCTACCCGATGTATGACTTTGCCCATTGCCTGTCGGATTCAATTGAAAAAATCACCCACTCCCTCTGCACCCTGGAATTTGCAGATCACCGCCCTCTTTACGACTGGTTCCTTGACACCCTCAAAGTCACCCATCCTCAACAGATCGAATTTGCCCGTCTGAATCTTGACTTCACGGTGGTGAGCAAAAGAAAATTGCGGCAACTGGTGGACGAAAAAATGGTCTGGGGCTGGGATGATCCCCGCATGTTGACCCTGTCCGGTCTCAGGCGCAGAGGCTATACACCGGCTTCAATTCGCAATTTCTGTAAAACCATCGGCATTGGCAAGCGGGAAAACAGAATCGATATGGGAGTTCTGGAAAACTCTGTGCGTGACGATCTGAACGAGATAGCGCCGAGGGTCATGGGAGTCCTGCAGCCGCTCAAGGTGATCATTGACAACTATCCGGAAGACCAGGAAGAAGAACTGGAAATAGCCAATCATCCTAAAAAATCAGAAATGGGAACCCGTAAGATCCCCTTTAGTCGAGAGATCTACATTGAACAGGATGATTTTATGGAAGATCCGCCAAAAAAATTCTTCCGCCTCGGACCGGGCCGGGAAGTGCGATTACGCAACGCCTATTTCATCACCTGCACAGAGATAATCAAGGATAAAGACGGCCGGGTGACGGAGTTGCACTGCACCTATGATCCGCTGACAAAAGGCGGCTCCGCGCCTGATGGCCGCAAGGTGAAAGGTACCCTGCACTGGGTTTCGGCCAGACATGCCCTGGAGACTGAAATCAGACTCTATGACCGGCTTTTTTCGGTTGAAAATCCGGAGGCGGACAAAGAAAAGGACTTCAAGGACTTTCTGAATCCCGACTCCCTGATCAAGTTGACAGGCTGCAGGGTGGAACCAGGTCTTGCCGAACTTCAACCGGGCCGGCAAGTCCAGTTTGAACGACAAGGTTATTTCTGTCTGGATTCGGTTGACTCAAAGCCGGAAAAACCGGTGTTTAATCGTATTGTCACCCTGCGTGATACCTGGGCCAAGCTCAAAAAAAAGAAATAGCTTTGAGAAGCAGATAGCGAGCCTGCAAGATCTTCGAAGGGTCAGAGGGGAAGGAATTTAATGAATCCAGAACAAAGGAGAAGACCATGAAAAGTCTGAAACAATTTTCAGTATTACTTTTCATCGCATTTTTTGTGATCGGATGCGCTGAGAGCCGCTCCGGCAAAGTCTACAGCCGGGACGAAGCACGCAAATCACTTGCGGTTCAATACGGCATGGTGCTGGAAATTCATGCAGCCACAAACGAAGGGACCAAAACAGCAGCCGGTCCCTTGA
>JAGHCC010000029.1 GCA_021160685.1 Desulfobulbaceae bacterium
CCCCCAGCCGGTTTCCACAGAGGAGTTGACGGTTCCCGAATCCGAAATCACGACCGCCGAGGAAATTCGGGGACTTGAGAAACTGGGAGACTGGGAAAAAAATTCCATTGAAACGCTTCCGGCCCAGACTGCGGTTCAATATGATTTTCCAGTCATTATCAACAAACAGGTTGAGTATTATCTCGATTTTTTTACCACTAAACACAGAAACTCCTTCCACTGCTGGCTTGAACGATCCGGCCGTTATGTGCCGATGATCCAGGAACATCTGCGCCAGGCCGGCCTGCCTCTTGATCTGGCCTATCTTCCCATGATTGAAAGCGGCTATAAGCTCACCGCTTATTCCAAGGCCAAGGCTGCCGGGCCGTGGCAGTTTATCAGCTCAACCGGTCGCCATTACGGTCTGGCCATTAACCGTTATGTCGATGAACGAAGAGATCCGGAAAAAGCGACTCTTGCGGCCATCGCCTTTCTGTCGGAACTCAATAAACGTTTTCATTCCTGGGAACTTTCAGTAGCGGCCTACAATGCAGGGCCTGGTAAAATCGGCAATGGCCTAAAAAAATATAAGACGGATGATTTCTGGGAACTCGCCTCGAAACGCTATCTGAAACTTGAAACCAAACGCTATGTTCCCAAACTCATGGCCGCCATTATCATTTCCAGGGAGCCCGAAAAATACGGGTTCACCAATCTTCAATATGACCAGCCCCTGGAGTACGAAAGCGTGGACGTACCGCGCTGGACTTCACTCAAGGCCGTAACCGTTGCCTGCGCCGCCGATCTCAAACAACTGCGGACACTCAACAGCCAGCTTCGCAAAAACATCACCCCACCGGATCAGGCTTACTATTCCCTGAAGGTTCCTGCAGGGATGAAGTCAACGGTGGAAGAAAACCTTCCCAATGTTCATGCGACGGTTACAACCAGCTATAAAACCCATATTGTCAAATCCAGGGATAGCCTGACCCGTATTTGCAGATCTTACAAAATCAATAAGACGACCCTGCTCAAGGTCAATAATCTGCGTACAGCCAAACTCACTCCGGGCCAGCGTCTCAGAATCCCCTACCAAACAACAAATTATGTGCTCCTGGACAAAAATATAATGCCAGGCGCCACCCTTGCGGGCAACAATCTTGTTTTACACACAATCAGGCCCGGAGAGTCCATCTCCGGTATTGCCAAACAGTATCATGTCCCGCCGCGCATGATCGCCTCCTGGAACGGCTTGAAAAATCTCCATCACATCCGGGCGGGACAGCAGCTTGCCCTGTATATCCAAGACAGCAATACCAAACCGCCTGTCATCACTGCCAGAACAACGAAAAAACAAATTGGTCGGATGGCTTCTGCAACACATTCACAGCCTGCCTATTATCAAGTCCAACAAGGTGACAACCTGTGGTCCATTGCCCGGCATCACCAGCTGTCTCCACAACAGATCAGGCAATGGAATAATCTCCAAACCAATCTGATCCATCCAGGCACCCGCCTTCTCCTCCAGGCGCCGACCACAACGAAAAAACTCTCAATGCTGGCTGTCCCGGACAACCCCTTTATCTCTTCCTGAGGGGTCCCACTCAAAAATGAAAATCAAAGGCAAAACCGCTCTTGTTCTCGGGGCGGCCAAGGGAATAGGTAAAGCGCTGGGACTTACTCTGGCAGAGGCCGGTGCGAAAGTCGTGCTGACCTATTTTGACTGGCCGGAAGCATCCGACGCCATGCGCAGAGAATTTTCCGAAAAAGGGTATGAGCATCTGGCGCTGAAGGTAGATCTGCGCAGTCCCCTAGAGGTAGAAGAGCTGTTTCGACGAATTGAGGAACAGTTCGGCGGTCTGGATATCCTGATCAACAATATTGAACGGGGCGGCATGCCGGTGGTTCACGGTCCCTACACACCTGAACAGTGGGATCTGGAAATGGAAACCACCCTGAAGGCGAAATGGTATGTCTGCAATCATGCCCTTCCCCTTCTCAAGCAAACAGGGGATGGCGTAATCATTACCCTCTCGTCCATTGCTGCCATTGTCGGCCGTTCAGGGCCGGCCGCTCTAATTTTTAACGATGGCTACGCAGCGGCGAACCGGGCTGTTTCCTCATTTATCGAAACCTGGGCTCGGCAGGGAGCGCCGGAGGTGCGGGTCAATGAACTTATGCTGGGTTTTTTTGAAACACGGCATGCCCAGAAAACCAGGGGCTGGCCCCTTTTAAGCGAAAAACAGCAACAGGACATTCTGGACCAGACCCTGCTTGAACGTACCGGCAAGATTGATGATATTATCAAGGCCGTTCTTTTTATGATTTGCGACGCGCCGTTCATGACCGGGTCCACCCTGCGCCTTGACGGCGGCTATGCTCTCGGCCACTCAAATATACCGCCCATGCCAGGGGGTGTCCTGTAAAGGGCTTGATTCCCAGCCTTTACTCCTTTTTCATCAGATGCTCAATCGACCACTCGGGGATAATGTGCATGATATGCTCCACAGCCGCCTTCTTCATATCATCCTGGGTTGGTTTGCCCTCGGGTTTTGATTCCGCCATGATCTCCTCAGCATCATACCAGCAGAGTTCCTTGCCGTTTTTATCATAAACCGTCAAAATCCTCCGGTTATCTTCGTGTATATGCTCTTCCTCAATGACATTGCCGACAATTGCCAACGCCGCTTCATAGGGAATAAATTTCACTTCTTCTTCAGACATAAGTTACCTTCTTTTGATTTAAGTTATAAAACAGATAGATACCAGCTAGTTTGTGGAGAAGCCGGAAAGGTTCAAAAGTTGTAAGGATGACCCCTTTGCCCCTTTGCCCCTTTAATCTTTTAATCCTTTTCATGCAATTGACCGGGGCCAAAAAATGCGCTTATACATATTCTGGGCATAGCGGTCCGTCATACTGGCAATAAAATCACAAACGCGCCGCTCCAGAGAAATGCTTTCGGCAAAATTACCCATCTCCTTCTCGAGAAAATCCTTGTTTCCCAGAAAATAAGCGTAAAGATCCCGC
>JAGHCC010000406.1 GCA_021160685.1 Desulfobulbaceae bacterium
GTTGTAACGAGCAGTGGTCCGGATATGGATTCCGCCGTGGATCTACGTTTTGGCCGGGCTGCATATTTTTTGATTGTTGATAGTGATACAGGTGAACTTATTGAGAGCATTGACAATTCAGTTGGTCGGGATGCGGCCCAGGGCGCCGGAATCGGCGCTGCCAGTATGGTCGCCGAGAAGGGTGTCCAGGTGGTGTTGACCGGTCGGCTCGGCCCCAAGGCCATGGATGTCATTGAACGGGCTAATATTCGGGTTGTCTCTGGTATCAGCGGCACGGTACGTGATACCGTGGAACGCTTTCGTTCCGGGGCTCCCGCGGCTCCTGCCTCGCCGGGCCAGGGACAGCAGATGACGTCCACAGGTCCTGAAATGGGTCAGGGCGGCGGCATGGGCATGGGCGGCGGACGACGCAGCGGTGGCGGCGGTGGCCGTGGCATGGGCGGCGGAGGTGGTCAAGGTCAAGGCGGTGGTGGACGTTGCCGCGGCGGCGGCGGCGGCGGTGGCCGTGGTCAGGGCGGCGGCGGTGGCCAGGGCGGCGGAATGGGTCAAAAATGATAGGTGATACTATGCGAATAGCTGTTGCCAGCGGCAAGGGCGGGACCGGCAAGACTACTGTTTCAACAAGTCTGGCGCTTTGCGCCCCCGGGCCGGTCCAGTTCCTTGACTGCGATGTGGAAGAGCCAAACGGCCATATTTTTTTAAAGCCGGAGTTAACGGAGTCGGAACGTTGTGTCGTGACGATTCCACGTATTCTGGAGGATAAGTGCACCTATTGCGGTAAATGTCGGGATATCTGCCGGTTTAACGCCATTACAATGTTCGGCCGCACCATCATGAGTTTTCCTGAACTTTGCCATTCCTGTCTGGGCTGTTTTCTGGTCTGTGAAGATGACGCCATTGCCAAGGATGAGCGGGAAATCGGTTTACTTGAGGCGGGCAAGGCCGGGGACATTGATTTTGTCCATGGCCGGACCCGAGTGGGGGAGGCCATGGGGGTTCCCCTGATCAAGGCGGTGAAGTAACGGGCCCGGGAAGACCGGCTTGTGATTCTCGACGCGCCTCCAGGCACCTCATGTCCCTTTGTTGAAGTCGTATCAGACGCGGATTATGTTCTGCTTGTTACCGAGCCCACCCCCTTTGGTCTCTATGATTTGAAGTTGGCGGTCGAGGTTCTGCAAAATTTCAACAAACCCTGCGGCGTGATTATAAACCGGGCTGATCTTGGCGATGACCGGGTTGAAAAATGGGCTGCCGAGGCGAATATTCCAATTTTGTTGCAGATCCCGTTTGAGCGTCAGATTGCCGAGGGCTATGCCCATGGTCAAAATCTTGTGGAGAGCCAGCCCAACCTGCGGCAGCCCCTGGAAAATTTGCTGAAGGAGCTTGTGTCATGAAAGAGATTGTTGTTTTAAGCGGTAAGGGCGGCACAGGCAAGACGACCTTTCTCGGCGCCCTGGCTTTTCTCGCCGAAAATAAGGTGCTGGCGGACTGCGATGTTGACGCGGCGGATCTTCATTTGCTGCTTGCCCCCAGGCCCAGGGGAGAAAATGAGTTTCGTTCCGGCGTCAAGGCCAGGGTTATCCCGGACCAGTGCAGCGGCTGTGGAATGTGTGAGGAACTGTGCCAGTTCGATGCAGCCAAGATGGGAGATGAGGTGGCCTTTATCGATCCTCTGGCCTGTGAAGGGTGCGGGGTGTGTGCCCATTTCTGTCCGGAGGATGCCATTGCTCTGGATGAAAACCATTGCGGCACCTGGTTTATTTCCGATACGGATTACGGTCCTCTGGTTCATGCCCAGCTCTTTGCCGGTGAGGAGAATTCCGGTAAGCTGGTGTCTTTTGTCAAAACCAAGGCCCGGGAGCTTGCCGAAGAGATCGGCGCAGACTATGTGCTGGTGGATGGCGCACCGGGCATTGGCTGTCCAGTCATTGCCTCATTGTCCAATACCGATGCCATTCTGGCCGTCACAGAGCCGACCCAGTCCGGTTGGCATGACTTGGAACGCGTTCTGGATTTGGCAGTTCATTTCAAGATTCAAGCCTTTGTCTGTTTGAACAAATGGGATCTGAATCCTGAAATGGCCGCTGAACTCGAGGCTTCCTGTAAAAAGAGAAATGTCGAACTTTTGGGCCGTATTCCCTTTGATCCTTCCGTGGTGACGAGTCAGCTTAATGGCGTACCCGTGGTCGGCCATGATGAGGGTCCGGCCGCAGCGGCGATTCGTGAGGTGTGGGAGAAGCTGCGCACCCGGGTTGCCGTGTAGTTCTTGTTGTTTACCAAAACACAAAAGGAACCACATTTATTTGTTTGATAAGAATAAATGTGGTTCCTTTTTTTTGCCCTCAGCCCCTCAGCCCCTCAGTCCCTTTATCAACAGGCATCCTTGCTTTTTTCTGGAAAAGTTGGCATAACAAATAGGTGAAACAATAAAAAAGGAAGATGCCATGCCTCAAGACAACCCGCTTCTGGAGATCATTCGTTGTCCCGACCTGTCTGTTCTCGGTTCAAGCATCAAAAAGATCCCTTTTCAGCTCTGGAAGACAAGAATGTTGTTTGCCGGGGCTCAGGATAAAAAATTAAAACAGATCACCTCTGCTTTTCCTGCCACCTTTCGAAAAGAACATACCACCCACCCCATTTTTGTCCTTGCCGCATCACCAGGATTGGCCCACATAGTCTGTCCCTGCTCCTCAAAGGGTAATCCCGGAAAACAGAGATATGTAGGCAA
>JAGHCC010000374.1 GCA_021160685.1 Desulfobulbaceae bacterium
ATTGGGAGAAAAAGATTACACAAAGCCTGGAACGCGTTTTCCCAGAACTTGAAGGGGCAAATGTATCCATCAAGCCTCAAAAGGGATTGGATTGGACGGGATTCATAGAATTCGCCGGAAGGACACCGCTTCCCATTGATCATTTTGGCGACGGCGCCCGCCATGCCTTCAAAGTGTTAGCTGTTTTGATTGCCTTGTCAGAAAAGGTAGATAAAGCATGCCCGGGCCTCTTCCTGTGGGAAGACCCGGAATTGTTTATGCATCCGGCAACTTTGGCTCGGTTGTTAGAAGAAACCTTGCGACTCATCTCTGATAAGCCTATCCAGATGTTTATAACCACACAGAGTCTGGAAGTAATCGCTTGGTTAGCCAATTACCTTGATAAACTGACCGATGAGGAAGCAGCTAGGATACGTAGTCATCGGTTGGAATTGAAGCAAGAAACTCTCCAAGCACACAAATTTGAAGGCCGGAGCATCGGTGGATGGTTACAATTTTTTGGTGATCCCCGTTTCATTGGCGAGGATGAGTCATCTTCACCTCTGTTCCGTTGGTGGGAAGGTCAAGAGCGATGAGTGAAGTTGTTTACTTCATTACCGAAGGTGCCACTGAGCGAGAGGTAGGATTAGTGCTTCACAAGAGGCACCTATTAAAAGGTGCTAAACCTAAATCTGGCTTGGCGAGAATATCGCGTGAAGGATATGAACAGGTAGTAAAAGCAATTCGAGACCAGAATGTATTGCAGGCACTTGAGGGAGCGCCAGGCCTTGGACTCTTACTCATTTTTGACCAAGATCAAGCGGATTCTCCACGTGATCGCGCCAATAAACTTGGTAAAGATTTGGGTCTTTCCTTTAATTCATTCATCGATTGCGAACACGACAATGTGTTTTGGGCAACAAGCAAAAATGGTTTAAAGATTGTCTTACATGTCTCTAACGTGGCAGCGGATGGTATAAAAAATTGCGACTTTGACGGCTACATCTTGCAGCTATTGCAAGGTCCACACAAAGAGGCAATAGCGGAAAGGATTGTTCCAGGCGATCACGATCACAAGGAGTTGTTGAGAAAAGCCGAGAAGGAAATAACTAAATTGATGCGAGACAACGGGTTCTTTTGGCACCGCAATAAGTCCTGGCTCTATGCTTATATTACTGCGTTTCAGTTCCGCAAATCTCACGTATGGTTTTCTGCTGAAGTTGTCCAACACGCGCCAGAGTCAGAATTGAAGAGAGTATTTAGTTCTCTTATTGATGCTTGGGATCTGTTGATACGTTGGGAAACTCTATGTCGTCTTGCCCGTGTTTAGTTCTTTCATTGATGCTTGGAATTGGTTAGTCAAAGGACCGCGCCCATGAAACACGAATATCAAGCCCACTTTGCCTTTGCTCTGCAAGATAGCACTACCCGAGCCTACACCCTGGATTGGCTGATCGGAAAATCTACAGAGCCGCCCGATCAAAGGAAAGAAATGGATCTTGTTGAAGACGATTACGCGCGTCTTGAAATTCTAGCCCAGGCGCTTGTCACCGGCCATAAAGAACAGGCCCGTATGGGCTCGAGGAAAAGTCCTTCAGGCTTGTATTACTGGGCTGAATACCGAGGCAAAGATTTTTTGACAGATCGGATCAATTTTATAAACAAAATTTTCACTTCCTCCCTCCCCAACCTCACGCTCTTCCCACCTGGCTCCTGGGCCATCCAAATACACTTCACCCTGCGCAAGCCTTACCTCAGCAAGGACGACACGGACTTCTACATCATCGACAACCCGGTGAAGAAGGAGTGGGTCTTTAAGGTGCCTTATGTGGCTCCCAGCCAGTGGAAGGGCGCGTTGCGGGCGGCTATGGCCCGGCGACTGGCTGAAGAAGCGGAAACTCTAGACGTGGATACCTGGATAGAACGACGGCTTCAACTGGCCCGGCTTTTCGGCAATGAGAAAGGAGTTGGGTTAGACGATGAACGTTTTGAGGTGTATCTGGATCAGCAAAAACCTGAGGCTGCTCAACAGTATCGCCAGCGATTGAAGGGAGAGTACACCCCAACTGGCTTTCTCGCTGGCCGTCTGCACTTCTACCCTACCTTCTTCGACCGCATTGGCTTGGAGGTTATCAACCCCCACGACCGCAAGACAGGTGCAGGCAAGAACCCTATCTACTTCGAGTGCGTTCCAGCAGGGACTAAAGGTGTGTTCACACTACTCTATGTGCCGTTGGTGGGCGTTGACGAAGACACAGCCAAAGCCGACCTCAAGGCCGTGGCCGAAGGCATCAAAGCCATGCTCACCGAATATGGCTTTGGTTCGAAAACCAGCAGCGGGCATGGGGTGACGGATGATGAAGTAGAACAGGGAATAGTGCTAGTAAATTTTGCCGACATACCCGAAAGCCTGGAAGATGAGATCTCGGCACCGCCAGATCATGAGCCACCCGAGGAGGCCTTTTTGAAATACATGGATGAATCCGGTCATGTGAAACCGGAATTCAAGGGAAGCGGAGAAGGAGGCCTTATGAGTAACTCAGAGTACAAACAGCGAGGCGAAGCCCTGGGAGGAGGTAGCCTTGCAGAATTCAAACGCTTCCGATCGTGGTACGTACAACATGGAGCGAACTGGAGAGTATCTCGTGCGACACAAACTTCTGTGGATTCTGGCTCTCCAGCAAGGCCACAAAGAACCTTCCGAACCTTGAGCGAATTCGTGAAAATAGCTTATGTCCTTATAAGGGAGGGAGGAGAAAATGCCTGATTTGAAAGACCTCAGGAACAAGCGCGAGGAGATTTTGAAGGCCGAACTGGCCGCATGGCTGCATGATGTGGGGAAATGTGCAGATGCATTTTTGCAACCTGGTGGGATGGGATTTAAC
>JAGHCC010000466.1 GCA_021160685.1 Desulfobulbaceae bacterium
ATCAATTGTGGTGATTGTGTCTCCGGTTGCAATCATCATGCAAAGAATACAACCTTGATGAATTACCTGCCCGATGCCCGTAATTTCGGCGCTGAAATTTTCACGCAAGCCCGGGTCCAGTATGTCGAAAAACAGAATGAGAGCTGGCTTGTTCATTTTGTCCCCCAGGGAGCGGGCCGGGAAAAATTTGATGCACCTTTTCTCCGAGTGAGCGCTGATATTGTCATCCTTGGGGCCGGCTCACTGGGCAGTACCGAAATCCTGATACGTTCCCGGCAGAAAGGCTTACCCCTGTCTGATCAGCTGGGGATGCATTTACCGGCAACGGCGATGTACTTGGTTTTGGTTACAATAACGACAGCGAAGTAAACGGCATCGGCTTTGGCAGCAATCATCCGGAAGGGCGTGATCCGGTGGGGCCCTGCATTACCAGTGTCATTGACCTGCGCGAACAAACCAATCTTGAAGAAGGAATGGTCATTGAAGAAGGCTCCCTGCCCGGAGCTGTTGCCTCCATTCTTCCTAACACTCTGGCCGCTGCTGCCGCTATGGTCGGCAAGGACACGGACACGGGGATTGTCGACTCACTGCGGGAAAAACAAAGGGAGATTGCCAGTCTTCTCCGGGGGCCCTATCACGGCGCCACCCGACATACCCAGACCTATCTGGTCATGTCCCATGATGACAGTAACGGGAAAATGGTGCTGGAAGATGACCGGTTGCGCATTCACTGGCCCGGGGCAGGAAAACAGGAAATTTTTCGGAAAATTAATGACCGCCTGCGCCAGGCCACTGCTGCCCATGGTGGAACCTATGTGAAAAATCCCACCTGGAGTAAACTCTTCGGCCATAACCTGGTTACGGTCCACCCTCTTGGTGGCGCTATCATGGCTGATACCAGCAATAAAGGGGTGGTGAACCACATGGGTGAAGTCTTTGCCGGACCTTCGGGAACAGATGTTCATTCCGGGCTGTTTGTTTGTGACGGCGCTGTCATTCCCCGATCAGTGGGAGCAAACCCGCTCCTGACAATTTCAGCCCTTGCCGAACGGAGCTGCAAACTGTTGTGCGAGGCTAAAGGCTGGCAGATCGATTACTCGCAACCCTCCACCCCGCCGGCTTCAACCGGTCCGGATCGAGCCATTGGAATTCGTTTTACAGAAACCATGAAAGGCTACTTCTCGATAACGGAAAAAAATGATTTTGCCCAAGGCGCATTGACCGGAAAGGATAAAGGATCGTCAATTGAATTTACCCTGACCATCAGCAGCGATGACCTTGGTACCATGCTCAACGATCCCCAACACGAGGCAGGCATATTTGGCACGGTAAATGCTCCGGCAATCTCGCCGGAACCACTTGCCGTCAGCCGTGGGTGCTTCAACCTTTTTGTAAGGGACGATCAGAAAGTCGGCTTGAGGCGGATGATGTATGCCATGCGGCTGACTGACAAAGATGGCCGCAACTTCTTCTTTGAAGGGTATAAACTGATTCACGATGATGCCGGTCCTGATGTCTGGACGGATACGACAACCCTTTTCGTCACCATTTACGAGAGTAAAGATCATCAGGGTTCGATCCTGGGAAAGGGCATTATGAAAATTTTGCCTGATGATTTTTTGCGACAGCTGACAACTATTGAGGCCATCAATGCTCCTTCTCCGCAGGAGCGGCTCACGGCAATCACCCGTTTTGGCGGATTTTTTGCCGGGGTTGTTTTTGATCAATACAGCGGATTTTTTGCCCGGCGCACGGAATTTAATGCTGACGCCCCGCCAAGAAAAATGCGGCAGCTCAGGGTTTGCGAACCTGAAATTCATCCTTTTACAACCGACGACAACAAGAATCTTCTGCTCACAAGATACCAGGGCGGCAGCAAGGGACCGGTTATACTTTCCCATGGCCTGGGGGTTTCAAGCCGGATATTCCAAATCGACACAATCGACACCAACCTTGTGGAATATCTCTATGCCCAGGGTTACGATATCTGGCTTCTTGATTACCGCGCCAGTATCGAATTGCCCGTAGCGAATGAGCGCTTTTCCGGTGATGAAATCGCCCAATACGATTATCCGGCGGCCGTGAAAAAGGTCCTTTCGGTCACCACTGCCTCGGCTGTGGATATGGTGGTCCATTGTTTCGGATCAACCACTTTCTTCATGGCAATACTTGCCGGCTTGAAAGGCGTACGTTCCGCTGTCTGTTCCCAGATCGCCATGCACAGTATTGTCCCAACCATGACCACGCTGAAAACAGGTTTGCATCTGCCCTCGGTTCTTGATCTTCTGGGTGCTGATTCGCTCACCGCCTATGTTGACAACCACGCAGACTGGAAGGATCGACTGTTTGACGAGGCGCTCCGGCTGTATCCCATTGACAAGGAAGAGCGGTGCCAGAGCAAAACATGCCATCGAATTACCTTTCTGTATGCACCTCTCTATGAACATGATCAGCTGAATCCGGCAACCCACGATGCTGTGCACGAAATGTTCGGAGTTGCAAATATAGAATCATTTGAACATCTGGCGCTGCTCTGTCGCACCGGCCATCTTGTCGGCGCGGACGGATCGGAACGATACATGCAGCATCTCCACAGGCTTGCTTTTCCCATTACCTTTATTCATGGGGCGGAAAATGATTGCTTCCTGCCTGAAAGCACGGAAAAAAGTTTCAATCTTCTCAGAAAAGTGAACGGAAAAAGTCTGTACAGCCGTCATGTAATCGGCGGATACGGCCACATTGACTGTATTTTCGGAAAGGATGCGGCCAAAGACGTTTATCCGCTGATCCTGGCACATCTGGAAAAAATCGGAGCTTAGCGGACATCCAGACAAGACTTGTGTTTGTTTGATTTTCTCTGTTTTTTCAGTTAGTTTTGCTTAAAATTTTTCAGATACTTAATACATTCTGCTGGAGCAGATCCGTCATCTTCGTGACAAACTTTTCTTGATGCGGCAGTGCAACGCTTTCGTTTGGAGGTTGCTGCACTGCCGTCGCATGTAAACTTTCATTGAAAAAATCAGGTAAGGATTATTTTTAAATATGCGCAAATTAGCTTTTGGATATTCAACCAGATGCAATATCAGGTGCGAGCACTGCGTGGCCACGGAACATTCCGACAGCAGGAAGATGGATCATGACAAGGCAAAAAAGATCATTGTCGAGATGGCCCAGGCAGGTGTTGGCGGCATAAGTTTTTCTGCTGGTGAACCATTTCTGTATTTCAATGAAATTGCAGAACTTGTGAAACTGTGCAGACAAATTGGCATATATACGAGAATTGTTACCAATAGTTTTTGGGCAAAAACAGCAGAGTCTTCCGACAGCCTTGTCTCAAAACTGAAAGAAAATGGGCTTTGCCAATTGAGATTAAGTTACTCACGGTGGCACCAGAAAAATGTAAACAGGGACAATGTATTAAATGCGGCACGCAGCTGCCAAAAGATCGGCTTAAATTATTTTATTTCATTTGTTACCGATTTCTCCAAAGAGGATGAACAGCATGAACAGTTTCTGCGTGATCATTGCCTCACGTTTTTCCCCGAACCCCTCATCTATGCAGGTCGTGCGAAGTCTTTTAAACGGCGGATTATTCTGACCGATTATCAGGCAAACTGCTGCGACATGAATCCCTACCTTACTCCGGATCTTGATATGTACGCCTGTTGTGATGCGGGAAGCCATTTTTCGGAAACAAACTTTTTTTACCTTGGCAACCTGAACGACACTACTGTGGAACAGCTTTTTACTAAAAGTGAAACAGACCAGTTGCACAACCTCATTAGAACCATGGGGATAACAAATATCGCATCTTTTACCGGTATGAAGTCCCGCGAGATTATAACCTATAGTAAATGCGAACTGTGCCGGAAACTCTTCAACTCCCCTGAAACTCTGACAAGGCTGCGGGCTGAAGTGCCGCAACTGGAAGCCTGGTGCCGATAGTGACGATGAATGAACGGATCCTCTTCACGGAAAGATGATATTGATAGGATTTTTGCACTTGTGGATAGAGCTTCAAGGAATGCGCTGAGAGGAGATAATCAGTGATGAAAAATAGAGAAACAGGAGTGTTCCTTTGGATCTAATAATTACATTGCAAATTCCCATTGAAAAAGATGGGATGGATGAATATGTAAATGTCGCTTCACAAAAGCTGAAAACAGGTGAAGGACTATCCATAGTTAAAATTCTCAGCAAATCACTTGATCTGAGAAATAAAGAACAGTTCTATTACAAAATTTCTCTCGTTGTCAGGACTGATGTCTGCTTTAAAAATAAGCAAAACTTCCCGGTTTACACAGAGCAAATAAAAACACAGAGGAAAATAACAAATACTAAAGATAGGCCTGTAATCGTAGGTTTCGGACCTGCCGGCATGTTTGCGGCTCTTGAACTTATTGATTGTGGTCTTAAACCTTTAATATTTGAAAGAGGGAAAAAAATAGGAGAACGCTCTGTTGATGTGCAAAGATTTATAAAAAAACGGGAGCTCAACCCTGAAT
>JAGHCC010000290.1 GCA_021160685.1 Desulfobulbaceae bacterium
CCCTTTGTCCCTTTGTCCCTCTGTCCCTCTGTCCCTCTGCCCCTTTGTCCCTTTGTCCCTCTGTCCCTCTGTCCCTCTGCCCCTTTGTCCCTTTGTCCCTTTGTCACAATATCGTAATGCCGGCATAACCGACAACCTGATTCGTGTCCCCGCTCGCTTCTCCGGAGTCGGTATAACGAACAAGCTCTGCCCTTGTTGCGCCAAGCTCCAGGGCGGCAACCAGGGTAATGGTTGTCGGCATGATGCCGCACATGGAGATCCGCTGCCCCAGGACAGTGTCGTAAAGCCCCTGGGGATCAAGCTCCAGGATATGACGGATGGCCTGTTGATCTTTGTGACTGGCGGATTGCCGCGATTCATAATGGGTCATATCCGTGCTGGCAACAATTAAAACAGGTTTATCATACTTTTTAATCGCTGTTGCCAGGGTTTTACCGATTTCCTCACAGGAGGCGTAGGGAATGTGGGAAATGACCAGCGGTGCGATGGTCAATTTTTTCTGCTGATATTGCAAAAACGGCACCTGCACCTCAAGGGAATGTTCATTTCGGTGGCAAACCTCGTCTTCCTCCACCAAAGTTGAATAAGTCAGGATAAGTTGGGCGAGTTCCTCGTTAATGGGGACTTCACCGAGAGGCATGTCCCATGAGCCATGGGACATCAATCCAATCGGGGCGCCGCTGCCATGATGGTTGGGGCCCAGGATGATGACATCTTCCGGAATGATGATGCTGGAAAGGGTTTCTCCCGCCACGCTACCTGAATAAATATAACCTGCATGGGGAGAGATAGCGGCAATCGCCCTTTGTTTCTTAGCGGTTTCAGGCATCAGGCCGGAAAGGGTTTGTGAAAGAATGGACGGATCGCCCGGGTAAAACTGATTGGCAACAACCGGTGTTCTTCGCATCGCAACCTCCTCTTATGTATGGAGAAATTGAAACACTCAAATGAATTAACAGAAACTGACTACGGGAACTAAGGCAACTTAACCTGCCAGGTCGTTCCCTCTGCCCCATCTTTGATATCAATATTCAAGGCCGACAGCTTATCACGAATCTCATCGGCCAGTGCCCAGTTTTTCTGCTCCCGGGCCTCGGTCCGATCCTGGATAAGGGAATCAATTTCAGTCGGATCGATTTCAAGCTGGGTAAGAATTTTTTGCTGCTTTTTTTCAATATAGGCCTGGGGGTCTTCCAACAGCAGGCCCATGATTGCCGCAAGTTCCCTGATCGTCCCGGCTCCCTGATGAAGCAGTTGTAGATCTTCGGTGCAGGGTTCCTTGGGCAATCCCTGGCGAATGATGTTTAAACTTTTGACGACCTCGAAAATATGCCCCATGGCCTGGGCCGTGTTAAAATCATTATCCATGGCCTTGACAAATCGGTCGGCCAGGGAGGTAATTTTTGTGATATTCTTTTTGCCGGCTGTCCGGGGTTTGTCTTCAGCACCCCGTCCCGGCAAATTCGCTATTTCGGCAAGACAGGTGTAAAGACGACCCAGCCCACTTTCGGCATCCCGCATTGCTGTTTCCGAAAAGTCGATGGGAGAACGGTAATGGGTTGAAAAAATAAAAAACCGCAAAACCTCGGTTGAATACCGGGCCAGAATGTCTCGAATAGTGAGAAAATTCCCCAATGATTTTGACATTTTTTCATCTTTTATGGTGACAAAACCATGATGAATCCAGGTTTGGACAAAGGTCTTGCCCGTGGCCCCTTCACTCTGGGCTATTTCATTTTCATGATGCGGAAAAATCAGGTCCTTGCCGCCGCCATGGATATCAAATGAATCCCCCAGATATTTCCGGCTCATGGCGGAACATTCAATATGCCAGCCGGGCCGTCCGGCCCCCCAGGGACTGTCCCAGGTCGGCTCTCCGGGCTTACTGCCCTTCCAGAGAGCAAAATCCATGGGATTTTGCTTCTTTTCGTTAATGGAAATCCTTGCCCCCGCCTTCATATCATCGAGGTTTCTCCCGGACAAACGGCCATAAGATTTGAACTGATCAACCCGGTAATAAACATCATTTCCCTCCTGATAGGCATAGCCTTTCTCAATAAGGGTTTCAATCAGCTCAATGATCTCGGAAATATGTTCCGTTGCCTTGGGCTCTAGATCAGGAGGAGCCACTCCGAGACTTTCCATGTCCTCATGAAAGGCCTGAATAAATTTATTGGCAAGTTGCTCGGTTGTGGTATGTTGCTCCTGCGCCCGCTTGATGATCTTATCATCAATATCCGTAAAATTGCGGACATAGGTGACCTTATACTTCCGAAAACGAAGATAACGGACAATCATATCAAAGACCAGGGTCGAGCGGGCATGGCCTATGTGACAGTAATCATAGGCCGTGATACCACAGACATATAACTTGACATGGCCTTTTTCCAGGGGTTCCAGGGGAGACTTCTTGCCGGATTCAGTGTTATATATTACTAAAGTCATTTTTTATTGTATTTAACTGACTGTTCATGATGAATTAAAAAAATAGTACCTATTCAGGTGGGTCACCAGGTTGGCCTAACCACCGTTCTGTAGCTGTTTAGGAGTGCACTCCAAGGGCACTTCCTGCGGGGCGGCGCTCCATATCGAAGTCTTCGCTTATCTGGTTCATTCGGTGTCTACGCTTACCTGGGACTTCGAAGCATACTTGTGCTATTCGAGAAGACCAGGTAAGCGAGTATGCGAGACTCCGAAATGGGACAAGATGGGGTGCTCCTGAACAGTTACAAACTGTAATCTTACCTCTTTCCATAAACAGTGGCAACCTTTTGGTGCAGGGATTTGAAAATGGAACACAGCCGTAACACGACGTTGATCGATCAAAAAAAATTACCCAACGGCATGACCGTTTCTTTTCGTGACGTGTCAAAAAAAATGACCGCTGATCGTTGGCTTGTCAAATTAAAATGTGAGGCTGCTATACCGCTTACAGAGTCCTATTTTGATCGATTATCTCTCGATGATCCGGATTTCCTGATTTTTTTACGTGAACGCCTTGGCAACAATTTAAGCTATGCCGTCACCAAAGAACGGATCTTCGTGGATGAAAAGGAAAAAGATACAATTCACAAAGAAATGCTTGAAGATTTTCTGGAAAGCACCGTCTCTTATATCGGCAGTCCTCTTTTTCCGCAGAAACTTTTTGAGAATCATTTCGAG
>JAGHCC010000056.1 GCA_021160685.1 Desulfobulbaceae bacterium
AGATTTTGATGAAACGGGTGATGGAAGAGATGGGCTGTCGGGAGATTTTAATTGGCTACGGTGAGACCGAGGCCTCGCCCCTGACCCATCTGACTCGACCGGAGGATGATATGGAGCAGAGAACCAGGACAGTGGGCAGAAACCTGCCCCACCAGGAGGTAAAAATCATCGATATGGCTGACGGTTCCACTGTGCCCCTGGGCCGAAGTGGTGAACTTTGTTTTCGGGGCTATCACATTATGAAAGGTTACTATAATGACCCGGACGCCACAGGGGAGGCTATTGATGAAGACGGCTGGCTTCATTCCGGCGATCTTGGTGTCATGGATGAAGAGGGATATGTCTCCATCACCGGTCGGCTCAAGGAGATGATCATCCGGGGCGGCGAAAATATCTATCCCCGGGAGATTGAAGAGGTGATCTTCAACCATCCCCTGGTTTCCGATGTGGCTGTTTTCGGCGTTCCGGATGACTACTGGGGCGAAGAAATTATGGCCTGGATTATCCTTCACCAGGGCCAGCGGGTGAAGGTTGAAGAGATCCGCGATTTCTGCGGGGTCTCACTGGCCCATTTCAAGCTTCCCCGCTATATCCATTTTGTGGATCAATTCCCCATGACCGTTACCGGCAAGGTGCAGAAATTCCGCATGCGGCAGACGGCCATCAGGGAAATGAATTTAAAAACCTGAACCTCTTCAGTTTTACTTTTTCTTGACAAGGTTTTTTGAGCTGTGTATAAGGTTCTATTCAGCATTGAGTGATCAATGCTGAACATAATCCTCGGTAGCTCAGTTGGTAGAGCGGGTGGCTGTTAACCACCTTGTCGGCGGTTCGAATCCGTCCCGAGGAGCCAGATGCCAAAAAGGCCGTTTCTCCTAAGAGAAACGGCCTTTTTTTGTTTGATGCGATTAATGTTTTAAATCTATATTTTGCAGCCAGAAACGAGCGAAAGATATTATGTTGACTTAATCGCTGATGTAAGTTGAGACCTCACTTCTTCGCACAACAATAGAGGATCAATCATGCTTATTGCAATCCTTTCAGACATTCATGGCAACTTTCGGGCCCTGGAGGCCGTACTGGATGACATTGACTCCTGTTCAGTGGAAGAAATCATTTCCCTGGGTGATAATATCGGCTATGGCCCCGAGCCGGAAGAGGTGATCAAGACCCTGCAAAAAAGAAATATTCTCTCCGTCATGGGCAATCATGAACTGGCCCTGGCCAAACCATCTTACCTTGCCGGTTTGAATCCTGACGCGAAAATATCTCTGGAAATCCAGTTGCAGATGATAAGTCCGGACAGTATCAGTTATTGCACCGCCCTGCCCAAAATCATGATTCGCCACGGAGCCCGCTTTATCCACGGTTGTCCGCCCCGATCACTCACCTCATACCTGTATTACCCCTCCATGAAGAAGATGGAACGAATTTTCGCCGGCTACCCTGAGCGATTTTGTTTTTTCGGCCACCTTCACTCCTTTGAGCGCTACATCCTGGACAATCACAGCTGCAGTTACGAGCAACCTGTTCTTGGAAGTTACCAGTGTGTGAACAGGGACCGATACCTCCTCAATCCCGGCAGTGTCGGCCAGCCTCGGGACGGGATCAATCGTGAGGCCAAGTACGGTCTCTGGGATATCGATGCCGACACATTTGAGCTGCGTGCGGTGCCGTATGACTCGGCCACCACCAAAAAACTTCTTCGCCAACTCAACTTTCCTGAAATGAACAGCGCCAGGCTGTAATCATGAAAATCGGCAAATATAGTGTTGTCCGCAGGCTTGGCAAAGGTGGCATGGGGACTGTCTATAAAGTAATAGATCCGGACATGCGGATTTATGCTCTCAAGATCCTTGATCCCTTTCCAATCATGCGAGAGATCATTGGTCTTAAACGGTTGCGGGAGATGTTTCTTGTCGAGATCCGGCTCATGGCCGGACTGCACGCCCCTGTGGTGGTTCAGATGGTGGATTACGGTGAAGATGAGCAGGGTCGCCCCTATTTCATCATGAAATATTTCTGTAAAAATCTTGGCGAGATGATCGGCGAGGGCTTCTGGATGGAAAACAGGAGCAGGGTCATTCCGCCGGGCATGGTTCTCTATTACGGAACACAGCTGCTCAAAGGACTTAAAATCCTGCACCAGGCCAACGTTATCCATCGTGATATCAAGCCCTTTAACCTGCTGATAGATGAAGACAACCAGCTCAAAATCTGCGATTTTGGCATGGCCCTGCTTGAAGGTCTCTCCCCGGTCGCCAATGCCAATATGATCATCGGCGACCCCTTCTATGTCGCTCCCGAGCAAAAAAGACAGGCAAACGATGTCGATGGCCGTTCTGATCTTTACTCAGCGGCAGTCCTGCTCTGGCGAATGCTGACCGGCATGTTTCCTCTAAAGACATCCTTTCCTCTGGAGCAGGCCAATCCTCTCCTTGACGGGAACTGGGATAATTTTTTTTCAAGGGCTCTGCAACGTCGTCCACAAGAAAGATTTCAAAATGCCGGGGAAATGCTGGCAAACCTGGAAAACCTGCGGCAAAATTTGCAACAGGCAGAAGAAACGATCAAGGACGACTGGCCGGGAACAATGAAGGCCTCTGGTACTCTGCGCGGAAAGCCGGGAAACTTTGTCGGGGAAAATGCCCATATTGGACTGGGAGTCAGTGAGCAATGTCAACCATTATATTTTCCAGCCGCAAAGTTGGAAACATACACTGACCAGCACACCGTTATCGATCGAACCTATAATCGTATCTGGCAGCGGACAGCATCTCAACGTTTTTTTGACTTGGCAGCAGCCGGAACACACATTGAACACCTGAACAGGGATACGTTGGTCTGGCGACTGCCAACAGTGGAAGAGATTCTTTCGTTACTCAGGCCCGGTGTCTGCAACTGGCCCATGGACAACCCGATTCAGCGGTCACCATGTTTCTGGAGCTGCGACCGATACGGTAATTTTGAAAACTGGTATATTGATATGGCAATGGGCTTTGTCGGCCACCAGGATGTCAACTGTAGAAACGGTGTGCTGGCCGTGATGGATATTCCCTCTGCTCAACGACAATCATAATTTACACCTCTTCGTGATACCATAAATACGATTGATTGTTATTTTTTCTCTGTGGCACCCGACCGGGTGGCTTGCAAATATTTTTCTCAGAGATTGACATCAAAAACATTCAAAATACGCTTGGCCTTTTCCCTGTTTTTGGGATCAGTATTGGGCTGAAACTTTAGAACGTCCATTTGAGAAAGAAGTTCATCTTTGGAAGGAAGAGAGGAAAAACTTTCCGATAAAACCTTCCCGCTATAGGTATCAAGAAGCTCAAGAGATATGCCATTGGTCACTACAGCGAGGGGAATTTGATAAGATTTTTCAAGTATACGCGCTGCTGCCACAGCAGATCTTTCACGAGTCACCAGAGATCCGGGCGCATAACGGATGATCATCACCCGCTTGTTTTGGAGGCAAAGGGTCACAGCGATTTTTGAGGTAACAGTTTCATTATTAATACAGGTGTCAATAAACAGGCGAAGCTCAAGGTCGGATTCGGAAAAACCTTTTTCTTCCATAAAAAAACGAGCAAGTTTTTCCGGAGCATCTCCCTCATCATTACACATGGAGAGGCGGGATATTTCAGTTGAATTGACCATTAGGCTTGCTCCTGATGCTTTAAAAATGATGGGAAACTCACAAGTTGTAAAAGAAAATGCCTCTTTCTGTCAAGCCTGTTTTTTTACATTGCCGGCATTCATACCAAGCGCCAGGATCCTCTATCCGCAATGGTCTACCCATAGCTGTTTGCCACAACACAGCACAAAGGTTAAAATGAGACCCGCCCCCTTTATGTGACCGATTACAAATTGGAGCGACAAACTAGAGTTTTTGGTGATGTATTATTGTGCCCTATAGCAGTAGGAAAAGAACTCCAGACAAGTTTTTTTGAAATGATGGTGAAATCGGTACATCAGAGGAGATAAAGTCAACAAGCTGACTTACTGCAGACAATGTAGTAC
>JAGHCC010000204.1 GCA_021160685.1 Desulfobulbaceae bacterium
CTTGGTGGTTATATAGCTACCTGATTTCAATTTTTTTGTTAGTTTCTTGTTTTTTGTTACAGCTTTTCAGGCGCAAGGCACTAAACAATTCTTATTCGTTTGTTGTCTCGAACTGCTTTGATGATTTCTTCTTTCATGGCCTTCACGAACTCATCCGCATCCTCTTCGGTTTCCAGGTAGGTTTTTGCAGTAAGGTTGGCAGGACGGATGGTCTTGACTATTTTCTTTGGTGTCTCTTCAGTGGCGCCACCAGTTTCATCTTCAATAAGGTCAACTGCCGTTTCATATATCTCTTCTACTTCACCAGTGGTGTAAGCAATGTTCGGGATGCTCACATCGTTTTGTAGCCGCTTCTTGGGATTCTGCAGACCAGATAACACTTTGTTTCTTAAATCAGCAGAAGCACTGGCAGCATCCAACAACTTACCAACTTGAGCGATTTTTTTATCGATAGTAGATATGGCCTTATCCCGAGCATCCTGGACCAGTTTGTCATTAACCGTCTTCACGGTGGCAACAAGGCCGCTGACCTCATGTAGCATGCCATAAGGGCTGGGAGCGGCAAGGATCTCCTCAAGCCGGCGGAGGGAATTAGCGGCATTGGTGTCTTTTGCCAGTGCCGCCTTGTTAGGCTTATATTCCGCAATGGCCTGCCGGAGTGACTCCCATGTTTTGATCTGGTTTGTGTAAAAGCCACTCAGGTCGTTAAGGTCGTCAGCTGCATCGAGCAGGTCGGCCTTTTTGCCATTAAAGGATTTGAAAAATTCAAAGGTGTCACTAATTGCCAGGAGCGAGCTGGTGCAGGCAAGACAGGCGTCAATTTCCTTTTTACCCGGATAGTTTCTGGTATCAGCCAGGGTTTTGTGTTTCTCCAGGTCGTTCTGCCACCCTGTCAGCTCCTGCCGGAGAAATTTAGAGAGTTTGTCTGCACCTTCGGAGCCGATGGTGCCGAAGAGATCCTTACCCAAATCCTTGGCCTTTTTTAATTCTTCTGGGTTCGGGGTCTTCCGCCGGACTATTTTGACATTTTTCCACTGGGAGGACTTGGAAAGAGTTCCGTAAGCATCTTTTGCCTGGGTTTTTGACCCGTCAATCATCAGATGGATGAGGCCACCTGTGAAAATCTTAGACACCAGCAAAACGATCTCCCATTCCGGCCAGCCATAAGGCCGACGGGCAAAATGATTAATCAGTTCATTCAGCAGGACCGGGTGGTTAGTGGCGATCTTCAACTCAATATAGGTCCTAACCTCCCTGATGTCGGTTGTTTCTCCCTTGGCACACTCCAGTTTCAGCTGTTCCCCCACCAGGTCGTCGGCAAAGAGTATGGCCTTTAATTCTTTTATAGGCTCATCGTGAAGCTGTTGAAGATAACTGAATTTCCTGAACACGTTCTGGACCATGTAGTCCAGGCCTTCGTCAACAGCAGCCGTGCACTTGGCGGCCTTGATCTCCAGGGCCTTGCCCAGGGCGTAATAATCAGCTTTCTGAATAAGATTATCAAGCAGGGTAAGAAGTCTGTCCTTCCGTTGACGGTTCTCTGCCGCACGGTCGCTCAATATTTTCTTCTGGGTATCAGAGGCGGCAGCATCGCTTTTGAGCTTGATAAACTTATCTGTCTGCAGAAAAGTCCGCAGTTCTGTTTCCATTGCCATGCTGTCTGGCAATTTGATCAACAGTCGACCTTCTTGCTCCGCACTGTGCAGAATGCATTTTGGTTCTCCATACATTGAATATTGATCATGAAACGGGGTGATGAACTCAACAGACAAATCCTCACTACCACTGCCGCCAAACAGGTGTTCGTCACAAATTCGGTTCAGTGGGTAGTCCCTGCGAAACTCAGTATATTTGTGCTTGGCTTTGCTTTTCAGGATATCATCGAAAATAATATTTCCGAGCAGCTTGGTTTCTTCTGCTGCCGAGATATCGACATTTTTTATCTCTCGGGATATCTCCCGCTCCTCGTTGGTAAGGAAAAAGTAGAGATCACCATTGCGGTTGATGAGGTTTTCACGCTCCAACCGTTGCAGGGCTGCCTCAATGTTTCGCTTGAGGGTTATCCGGTCGGCATCCACCTGGTCAATGCAGAGGGTTACCAGATTTTCGACATTCGGTTTAATGCTGTCAACATAACGGATAAGGAAGAGGGCCTGCAGGAGTTGAATATCAAAGGGATGTTGCAGGCCGGCATTATCTTTGGCCTGATCAATGGATAGTTTGACCGCAGTATCCAGGAAGCTCTCAATGCAAGGAAAGAACTCATACAGAGGAACCAGAACCCCGATTTCCTTGTCCGATACTTTTTGAGCCGCCGACTGGAAGGCATCGAGCATGGAACGTTCCCCTCGGGCCAGATGCAGGCCGGTTGCTCCTGCCTTGCGGATCGATTCAAATATTTTCTGGACCAGCGGAAAGTGATAGGGGGCAAAGGGGTAGTTGGCGGCAAAGTCTTTGCCATCAACATAGTTTTGCTGGGTGGCACTGTCGCTTGTAAAGCTGAGCTGATTTTTTAAGATCTCGCCCTTGGACTTGACCACTGCTTCCAGCTTGTGCTCTGCGGTCTCAACTTTTTCAAGGAGCCTGGTTCTGATCACTTC
>JAGHCC010000185.1 GCA_021160685.1 Desulfobulbaceae bacterium
AGCATTCGAATAGCGGCTTCCTACCCGCATTTCCAGTTTGGTCCCCGGTTCAGCGGATTTTTCTCTGCCCAGTCACTTGCCCATTTATTTAATGCTGAAAGGTATTTTTCATCGCCGGTTACACGGTATGCCCTCGCAAAAACCAGTGCCCAGTCGAACCGCGAGGCTTCCCAGCTAATCTTAATATCTCCCACTTCATCGCTAAAGTCAGGCAGTCTCGACCAGTGCGAATCAGCATCAGGACATCTTTTTTGATTTACAGGATTTAAAAACCAGTCAGGAGGAGAACCGACATGATATTGCTGATCCGAAAAATAAAGAATGTTCCCTTTAAGCTGATTTTCAGCTAAGCCTATAACACCGGATTCTGTTGCAGGGCAGAATAAATCTTTTGGTAAATGGCAAGAATCATGAAACAGCGGATCACAATACCCATTCCCCGCAGGCATCACCTTTTTGATCAATCCGCTAACAAGCGCCAGCCTGTAGCCCGCCACATTTGCGACATTGGCAAGCCCTAATCTGGGCAGAAGAGGCAGTAATAACTTTATTTTATCAAACATCATAATAATTAACCGCAGAAAAACGCAGACATACGCGGATAAAAACTACTTTTTTGTAATCGTTCACCACTGATTGTTCATGCTTCTTTATTGAAAAGACCAAAGCGGCCATTCATCTTTTTCTTTTCTTTGTTCTTTCTATATAAATATGTCTGCGTACCTCTGCGTTTTTCTGCGGTTAATTCATCTTTTTATCTTTACGTCTTTCTGCGGCTAATAATCACTTCCACAATCCGCTCCGCCGCCTTTCCATCCCATTTCTCCGGCACTTTGCCATTTGGTCTTGGGCCATTCAATATCTTTTCGGCCGCGGCAAGGATACTGTCCGGATTGCTTCCCACAATTACATTTGTCCCAATTTCACAGGTAATCGGCCTTTCCGTATTCTCTCTCATTGTGATGCAGGGAATGCCTAAGACAGTGGTTTCTTCCTGCAAACCACCACTGTCGGTAAGCGTCATCTTCGCATGCATATTAAGGTGCAGGAAATCCAGATATCCAAGGGGATCAACAGTCCATATCCCTTCTGCCTTTTCACCATCAGAAAAATAGTGCGAAAGCCCGAAAAGATCGGTCATCTTTTTGGTCCTGGGATGAATGGGAAAAACAATCGGAAGCTCCCTCGCGATTTGAGACAATACTTCTAAAATCCCCTGCAGGGTATTTTTATCATCCACATTAGACGGGCGATGAAGGGTCAGCGTAGCATATTTTCCGGGCTCAAGCCCCAGCCTGTCTGCAAGATCAAGTTTTGCGGCTGCTTTTTTATGCTTCATGAGTGTATCGATCATCACATTGCCCACAAAAAATATCTTCTCCTCCGGTATGCCTTCACTCTTGAGATTCTCATTTGCAAAATGATCTGTTGTAAAAAGATAGTCACACAAAACATCCGTGCATAGCCTGTTTATCTCTTCAGGCATGGACATATCCATGGAACGCAAACCGGCCTCCACATGGGCCACCTTGATGCCCAGCTTTTTGGCGGTAATGGCGCAGGCCATGGTGGAATTCACATCACCCACCACAATTACCAGATCTGGCCGCTCCTTAATGCAGACCTTTTCAAACTCGACCATGATCCTCGCCGTTTGTTCAGCATGTGTGCCGGAGCCAACCCCAAGGTCAATATCCGGCTTTGGCATGCCAAGGTCCTCAAAAAAGGCCTTACTCATCTTCTCATCATAATGCTGCCCGGTATGCACCAGCATCTGCTCTATCCGGTCAGGATAGCTGTTCATTGCCTCAATAATCGGAGCAATCTTCATAAAATTCGGCCTTGCGCCGACAATATTTAAAATCTTCATCATAATGTTTTTAACCGCAGAACCACGCAGAAAAACGCTGATAATGCTTCATGTCTGCGTGCATGAGCGCCTTTTTGCGGTTCATTCTTTTTTTCTTTTTACACATAAATATCTGCGTACATCTGCGTCTTTCCGCGGTTAATTATTCTTCCTCTAAATTCAGCACCATCCGCTTGATCTCTGCCTTGGGATGTCTGAAATTCACCAAAAGCCCAACCTTTATCCCAGTTGCTTTCAGATAATTCAGAAGCTGTGCTTCATGGATTTTACTTATATTTTCCACAGTCTTGAGTTCAAGAATAACTTTGTTCTCAACAAGAATGTCAGCAAAATATTCTCCAACTACTTTATCTTTATACTGTACCTTAATCGGAAATTGACTCTCAGCCTGCAACCCTCTCTCACGAAGCTCAGCAAGAAGAGCATTCTCGTAAACCTTTTCCAAAAAGCCAAAGCCCAAAGTGCGGCTCACTTCAAAAACAGCCCCGTTTATAGAATATGTCAGATCGTTAATATTCATGCCTGCATTAATCTGTGCTTTTTTTCTTTTTATGCATAAATATGTCTGCGTCCATCTGCGTCTTTACGCGGTTAATTAATTTCCACCCAGCGCCCCTCTCGAAGCGACTCAACAGCCCCAAAGCTCGCCCTCGTAGTATTAACAATCTCCCCAAACGGAATCAGCGCCTCACCTCCATTTTTTACCCGATCAATCAGCAACCTGAACTCCTCAGTATGCCCCTTATCCTGCTTTTTCTTTAACCTGGAAAAACCCTTAAACCCAAATCCTTTTAATGTCCGCCAATTATCCATAACAAGAGAACGTCCCTGGGAGTGAACCTCAATACGTTCCTTGGAATACCCCTTGTTCCCATTGGCAAAATAATTGATCACGGCGTTGGAGCCATTCTCATACCGCA
>JAGHCC010000240.1 GCA_021160685.1 Desulfobulbaceae bacterium
AACTAAGATCTTGTGTGTTATTGATGAGTTTTTCAATCACCTTGATGGCTTTTCGAAAAAGGCTTCGATCTTTTTTGCCGCAACTCAACTCCCAAATAAATTTGAAAAAATGCTCATATAATCTACCTCTCAAAATTATAGATGAAATAGGGTAGATTACATATAAACCATAATGTCAATATTGTCTACTGTTAATAAATCTCAATTAATATTAGTTGGTTACGCTCTATATCAAACTGAACCAGTGCCTGAACTTGGTCGCATTGCTAAAGAGGAGGATTGCCAGTTTATGGTGGTATACGGTGATATATTCGAGTCAAATCTGGTTGACCGAGAGACCTTATCGCGTGCCATCGAAATTTTTAAGGATGTGACGGCTTCTTTATATCTGCGCTCCGTCAATCATGACTCGCTCAACGCAGAATTCGTTTAGCGCAGCACGACCTTTCTATAGCTAAAATCGGCTCAATGTAATTACGGCCATGGTTCCCCTCCGGAATGCCAGCAGTTACTATGTTGATTTCCATTGGGTAAATGATCAACCCATGAACTCGGCAGATATAACGAACAATCTTTGGAACTACACAGGAAAATTATAGGATTAAATGAACGAAGGAAATGAGTGCATACCAGATGCGGCGGTCTTGCTTAAATTGGCCAAAATGCGGATGCCGTTTGGCAAGTATAAGGAGCGGCATTTGATCGATCTGCCCGAGCCTTATGTGATTTGGTTTGCCCAAAAAGGATTTCCGGCCGGACAACTGGGTGATATGCTGCGCATGGTTTATGAGATCAAAGTAAACGGCCTGGAATATCTTTTTGAGCCATTGAGGAATCTATAGATGAATCATTGTCTGCTGCGTGCACAAGCGGAAAAAGTCAAGAGGTTACTTGACGGGTACTTGACTGGGACCGGGATATCGACATCCATTTGAAATGTATTATTTAGAATATCACCAGGTTATCCTTTGTTGTCGTACTTGACTGGTACTTGATTGACATCGTACCATTGTGGCAATCGTAAGGGCATGCTCCTACTATCCATGAAAGAAATACCTCATGATTGAATTGACACAAGGCGACATATTGAGCGCAGATGCCGAGGCGCTGGTGAACACCGTGAACTGTGTCGGGGTCATGGGTCGGGGAATTGCCCTCCAGTTCAAGAAGGCTTTTCCCGAAAATTTCAAGCGCTATAAGGCTATATGCGACAAGAAGGAACTGCAGCCAGGAAAGATGTTCATTTATGATCTCAACCGGCTGTACAACCCACGTTATGTGGTCAACTTCCCAACAAAACGACATTGGAAAGACAAAAGCCGGATGGAGGACATCGAGGCCGGACTGCAGGCCCTAGTTGAAGAGGTGCGGAAGAGAGAAATCCATTCTGTTGCCATTCCTCCTCTTGGCTGTGGTCTTGGCGGTTTATGCTGGACTGATGTCCGAGCAAAAATCGAAAAGGCATTTCAATGCCTCGCTGATATACAGATTTTTCTCTTTGAACCAAAGGGTGCCAAATTTGCTGAAGAAAAGAGTTGCTTAAAGTTGAACAGCGATCATCCGCAAGCGGATTTACCATACAAGACTCTCTCTGATTCGTGATAGAGAACCCTGGCCTGTAAGATGGATCAAAATACTAAAGAAATGACCACCATCAACCGCTTTTCCTCGCGCCGCCAGAGGCTCGACCATGCCTTTCTCGCTGATCGGCTTCGGGGGGCAAAGTCCTATAAGCGTATCGCCGGCTATTTTCGCAGCTCTATCTTCGAGCTGATAGGCGAAGAGATCGCCTCTATCCCCAAGGTACAGATTGTCTGTAACAGCGAGCTTGACGCGGCCGATGTGGCCGTATCGAAGCATGTCCGCGAAACAGCACTCAAGGAACGTTGGAACGAGGCCCCTGCCGAGGTTGAGGCGTTGCTCCACCGGGATCGCTACCGGCGGCTGCATGATCTTTTGACCAGCGGGCGGGTCGAGATACGGGTGGTGCCGAAGGACCTCGTTTTTATCCATGGAAAGGCTGGAGTTATTGAGGCTGCCGACGGCGTAAAGATCTGCTTTCTGGGTTCAATCAAGGTACGCCTGCTGCTCGCTGATGATGTTGGGGTCGGCAAAACATTGTCGCTGGGAGCAAGCGCCATGATTTCGGCCCTGCTTGGAGACGGTCCGGTGCTGATTCTCTGCCCTTCGACGCTGACGGTGCAATGGCAGGTGGAATTGTCAGACAAGCTCGGTATCCCGAGCGCGGTCTGGTCATCCACCAAAAAGGTTTGGTTCGATCCCAAAGGGCATGTCATCAAGACGCGCGGCGCTGAGGACATCACCCGCTGCCCGTTGCGTATTGCTATTGTTTCCACAGGTCTGATTTTTCACGACTCGAATGAACGTCAATATTTGCTGGAACGTAAATATGGGACGGTGGTTCTTGACGAGGCACATAAGGCACGCAGGCATGACGGTTTTGGCCAGAGAAAGGACGAAGTGAACAACCTGCTTGATTTCATGCTGAAAATCGGGCCTCGCACAAAGAACCTCCTGCTTGGCACGGCAACCCCCATCCAGACCGAAGTCAACGAGTTGTGGGACCTGCTGCGTGTTCTTAATGCCGGTGCGGATTTTGTCCTCGGCCGTAAATTTTACAGCCGGTGGGCCGACTATGAAAAAGCACTGCCTGTGGTGAAAGGCGATGAAATGCCTTTGGAAGAAAAAGATGCCTGGGAATGGCTACGCAATCCATTGCCGCCTGCAGGAGAAAATGCTCTTTTTGCAACATTACGTCTGCAACTGGGGATGCCTGAGCAGATTTTTTATTCCGATCAGGGTTTTGGATCGCTGGGCTTTCTTGAACAACAGGCGGTTGGTCAAGCCATGGAGCCAGGATTCCTACAGGAAAATAACCCCATCATTCGCCATACAGTTCTGCGACGCAGACAGACTTTGGAAGAGGCAGGTCTTTTGGAGAAGGTTGGCGTGAATATCCACCCCAATCCGGATGCGCCTGCCATTACCTACGCCGGCGTAGGGTTCAACGGCCTGGGGCTTCTGACAAACCTGCCATTCGATCTTGCCTACCAGGCAGCGGAATCGTTTACCATAGCGCTGCAAAAACGCACCAAAGCTGCAGGATTTATGAAGACCCTGCTTCTTCAACGGATCTGTTCCAGTTTTGCATCCGGCAGGGCAACGGCCGAGAGAATGTTACGAAGGGAAATTTTTGAGGAAGAAGAGCAGATGCATCTGTTGGAAGAGGCAATGAGCGCGCTCACGGATGAGGAAGCAGGTTACCTTCATACTATCGTTGAGGAGCTGTCACGTCCGGAAGCACGTGATCCAAAGCTTAATGCGGTGAAGCATTTCCTGACATCGTATCCCAGTGAGGGAAAAACCTGGCTTGAGCACGGCTGCATCATCTTCAGTCAGTATTATGATACCGCATACTCGCTTGGTAAGGAGTTGGCAAAATCTCTCACAGGCGAAGTTGTCGGCGTTTACGCGGGAACAGGTAAAAGCGGGTTATTCCGAGGAGAGGATTTCGCTTCCGTGGAGCGTGAGGAGATCAAGAGCGCTGTCAAGAAACGGGAGATCCGGCTGGTTGTGGCGACCGATGCTGCCTGCGAAGGGTTGAACCTGCAGACCCTTGGTACGCTCATCAACGTGGATTTGCCCTGGAATCCATCGCGGCTGGAACAACGGCTGGGACGTATCAAACGTTTCGGCCAGGCCCGGCGCAGCGTGGATATGCTCAATCTGGTCTATCATGAGACACAGGACGAAGAGGTGTACAAAGTACTCTCACGCAGAATGAAAGACCGGTACGATATTTTCGGCGGTCTCCCGGACACGATTGAGGATGATTGGATTGAAAGCGTAGAGAAACTCGAAGAGATGATGGACAAATACATACATCTTCGTCAGCAGGCGCATGACGTCTTTGAGATGCGATACCAGACAACAATCGACCCGGACCGGGACCGTTGAGCGGGTTTGATGAAGAACTGCGGTATTATGCGGACAAGCGCATAGAACCGGGTGCGGGACGTGAACGTCCAACATCGAATGAAAAACGAATATCCAATACCGAACATTCAATGTTCGATGTTCATTAGTCCATCCAGAGACTTCCCTTTCGTGTTTTCAATCTTTCGTGCTTTCGTGATAATTCTTTTCTTTTTCGTGTGTTGCACAATCTGATGTCCTAACCGCACAGTATCGTCTTCAGTATCCAGAAGATAACAGAAGGCTGTGATGCTCTGGTCCTTGATGCCTGTGTACCTGGAATTCAGCAGGATCAGGGAGTCCAAGTCCAGATCGTCAAGAGTGATTGTATTTACCTGGTTGATATAGGAACCGAAAAGGGTGACGTCCGGAACAGACTCGTTGGTAATAGATACGGCATCAAATGACTGTCCGTTCTGCCGCCAATTGACGTTTCCTATCAGTCTGGCATCGTCCAGGATGATCTCCTGGCGACCCGGCCGGACAGTGGTATCAGGGATACCTGTAAAGTCCAGATAGGCCTGGTGGACCCGGCTCCCATTTGGGTCCATTTTGTCGTAACTGTTTACGGGTTCAGAGGTTCAGAGGTTCAGAGGTTCAGGGTTGCTTTTCTTTTGTTAACCTTCACTAACCTTGCGCTTTAAACTTTCAGCTTTGAGCTTTCAGCGCTGCCATGCCCAATTGGATTGTTGATTGATCATTGCTCTATTGTTCTATTCTCATGCCTTCTCCATTCCCGCCTGCCTCGCAAGCTTGGCGAGTGGGCAGGAAGAACTCACGAATCAACGGTTCAAATTTTTGGTAAACCCCGATTCTCTTAACCTATGAACCCTGAACCTTTGAACCTGTGAACGGTTACCTTTTGTCCAATGGACTGTCGCATTTTGTTTAAAGCGGCCCTGAACTCATTACCGTACTGAGGTCTTCGATCTTATTGTTCTTTATCCGCCATTCATAGATGTCCTGCATATCCTTGTATACCTGAAACATCTGGAAGAAACCGTGCCAGTGCGCATAATCCGGTCCGTTCATTGCCGAACCTTGACGGGCCCGCCTGCCTGTATGATGCCACAGGTAATACATAAGCTCCTGATAGCCGTCTCTCCATGGGTCTTTTTTCAGCAGGCCCTTGGCCTTCAGCTCTTCCTTCATCTTGACGGCACCGTCCCAGTACAGGTTGTACAGCGCAACTGAATTATCAAGGGTCTCCATCGTGGCATCGGTATGGCTTGGGCCATGGCAGTTGACACAGACTTTGCGCATCAGCTTATCACCTTTTACGCCATCGCCTCGAACACCGCTCCGGATTTCGCTCTTTTTATGCATCAGGTCCCATTTTAGGCGATCATTCACATTGTGAGTGGTCTGAAGCTTACCTATTCCACTCATGTGACAGACAGCACAGGTGGGCGCAGTGTAATCGCCGGGCTGCCAGGTGCCCGGTGCGCTATCCCATTCCCAGTGCTCTCCCTTGGTCTGGAACATCTGGCCGTGTTTACTCTCTATATATATCTCGATATCAGGATGGTCAGGGCCGAGATGGCAGCTCGCACATGCCTCTGGTTTTCTGGCTTCGGCAATGGAAAACTTGTGCCTGGTATGACATGCAGTACAGGTGCCCACAGAACCGTCAGGATACTTGGTCCCTACCCCGGCGGGCCATGAACTCTTTATGGGTTTCTTGTCCGGGCCGACCTGTACCTCCGATCCATGGCACATCTGACATCCGGATGTCTGTGGAGCTGTATTGCTGGGCGACCCCTTCTCATTGCCCATAAAGGCGGCGCCTTCGTTATGCCACTGCAATTTTACCAAAACTCCGCCTGCCTTTTCCGTATCATATACTGCCTTTCTTGAAAGATCGGCATGACCACTCTTGAGGAATTGCTCAACTTCCACGGGATGACAGCGGGAACATGTCTTTGAGGAAACCATGGGAGAGATAAAGGTCCTGGTCCCTTTGATCCCTTTACACTGGCCGGCCATGGGCGATTTTTTCTCCACCATATGACAGTCATAACAGGACACTCCGGCATGACCCATTTTGCCCAGCTTCCAGGATTCAATGATGCCAGGGGTCTCCTTTGCATGACATTCGATACAGTTCGATGCCTCTTCTGAGTAACCTCTCTTTATTACCAATTCCTTCTTGTCGGCAATATTTGGGTTTTTTGTCTCTGCAGCAGAGGTGCCTGCCAGTACTCCACCAAACAGGACGGCAAGGCACATTATGCTGATCCTGCTGAAATAATGTTTCATTTAGGCCTCCTTTGTATGCTATAGATTTTGCTTAAAAAAACTGTCTGCCACTTCAATCATGTCCTTGTGCCCTACGTGGGGATGACATTCCGCACACATCTTCTTTGTTTCTCCGCGCAGATAGGCCCGATGGGCAATAAACCCTCCGGATTTCATGCCGGGCGGGGTCAGATTATGGTGACAGTGCCGACAGGCAGTATCAAAGGTGAATTTCAAACGGTTGTTTTCGGCATTTGCGTCCCAGTCAAAGTCACCCGGCTTAAATGTTAAGTTCCGCGCCACATCCCCTGTGCCGGTAATCGCCTTGGTCGTGAGATATTCGACAAAATCACCGTGAGGCAAATGACAATCCACACACTGGGCTGCAAAGCCCTGGGGGTTTTGGCCGCCATGAACCGATTCCCGCCAGGAAGCCCGAAAAGGTACCATGGCGTGACAGGTGATACAGAAAGTATCAGTATTGGTGGTCTCAACCATAAAACCCGATGCTAGTACTGTTACAATGGTCAACACTACTCCAAGGGAAAGCCCGATCAACAAGGCCTGCTTCTTACCGGACCGCTGCGGCCCTTGCTTTTTTATCATTTAATCACCTCCTTTCTTCAAGAAGCAATCAAAAGAACCTCTCGCAAAACGCATAAATTCTAATCGAGGGCAAGGCGCTGTATATGCACAGCGCCTATAGGATAAAGGACCTATTTCTCTGTCTTGGCCGTAGCCCTCATGATCACGGCGAGTTCCTTGATTTCACCAAGGTCCTGGGTCATCATGGCCCAGCCGTACCAATAGGCATAGTCCGGATTTACATGGAAGAAGCCCTGGTAGGTCCGCATCCTGTGCTTCATGTACATCTGGAAAAGGACTTGGTCTATATGAGACATCTGGTCCATATTTCCACCGCCGGTCCTCATGAAATACAGAAAGTCCGGATAGGCAAAGGAATAGTTTTCGGGTTTCTTGATAATGCCGTCCTTGTATAAGGCAGCTACTGTCTCAATACCCTCTGCCATTAGACGGTCGGCTTTTTGCAGCATGGAATCACCGTAAGCCAGTTGCTCTTTTGCGTACTTCTCAGGGTGAACTTGGCGGATGTCTTGGTTATTTTTTTCATTTTAGTTAGCCCAGCTTCCC
>JAGHCC010000018.1 GCA_021160685.1 Desulfobulbaceae bacterium
ATCCAGGACGGCTATTTTAGTTTTTTGTTGAGTCATTTTTTCCTGTTCAAAAAAAGCAAGACGACTTTCCTCTTACCCAGGTTATAAACGCGCCCGGGCCGGGACAGCTAAACACACGTGATGGCCTCCTGGTTATAATTGGTAATCCAATTTCATCTCCCCCTACTCCCCGATAATCTTCACCAGGACACGCTTTCTGCGGCGACCGTCAAACTCACCGTAAAAAATCTGCTCCCAGGTGCCAAAATGAAGCTTGCCGTCGGTAATAGCCACCACAACCTCGCGGCCCATAACCTGTCTTTTCATGTGGGCATCGGCATTATCCTCATAGCCGTTATGGCGGTACTGGGAAACCGGCTCATGGGGGGCCAGTTTTTCCAACCAGACATCGTAATCATGATGCAGGCCTGATTCATCGTCATTGATAAAAACAGAGGCGGTGATGTGCATGGCGTTGCAGAGCAGCAGACCTTCCTTGATGCCGCTTTCGGCCAGGCATTTTTCCACCTCGGGCGTAATATTGATAAAGGCCCGGCGGGTGGGCACCTCAAACCAGAGTTCCTTGTAATAACTTTTCATTTAGATACGTTCTCTGTAAAATCTATAATTCACAATTAACAGCAAAAGGGCTTCTCCTTCAATATGAATGAAAAATCTCTATAAACTATTCTCCCCATAATCGGTCACAATGAAGCAAAAAATGTAACAGCTAAGCGTACAGTGAAAAAGTAAAAAGCCTACCCCAGAGGGGGTAGGCTTTTGGACTTAATGCTTATAGAGCCATTCGACTTCAACCTGAGAGACTCCGAAGATAACTACTTATTTTTTTTAAACAAACGTGGAGATCTCAGCGTCTCTGTGTTGAAAAAACAATTTTTACGAAGCCGTCAACTATTAACTATTCCGCTTTCGGCAGATATTGGGTTAAAGGACAATTTTTACAGCCACCCTCGGGCAGGTCAGTCTGGTGATGGATGATGTGGACAATATCCTTGACCGCTTCCACTGTAGTCGGATAAAAATGTTCCATGCCGATTTTATCGAGCAGGTGAGTTCGTTCCATGACAGCCATGACGGATCCCTTAACGCTGCTGATGGCAAAGCCGAGACCGGCCGAGCGAACCCGTTCAACCAGCATGGCCAGAGCCTCTTCGCCGGACGCGTCCATGTCATTAATACCACTTGCATCAAGGAGAACATAGCGCAGATCAGGCCGTTGATCCCGAAATTTAGCAACCTGTTCATCAAGATAGCTGGCATTGGCAAAGAAAAGGGCGCCGTCAAAACGGACTACGGCAACATGCTGGCAGCCCTTGAGCCGGTAATGCTCGGAGCTTTTCAGCACCTTATCTTCATACATGGAAAGGCTGGCCACAACGGGACGCATTGATTTGTAAAGAAAAACGCCCATGGAAAGGGCGACGCCAACCATAATACCCTTGTCCAGATGGGGCGCATAGGCCAGGGTGACCAGAAAAGTAATGATAGAAATGGCGCCATCATACCACTGGGCCTTCCAGGAATGAACAAAACCGCTGGTATTGACCAGACCAATAACCGCCATCATGATAACTGCGGCAAGGACCGCCTGGGGCAGATGGTAAAGCAGTGGGGTCAAAAACAGCAGCGTGATGATCACCACAATGCTGGTAATAACGCTTGAGATTCCCGAGACAGCGCCGGCCTGGAGATTGACGGCGGAACGGGAGAATGAGCCGGATGTAGCATAGCTGGAGGTGATTGAACCCAGAATGTTTCCCAGGCCCTGGCCGATAAGCTCCTGGTTGGGATCGATTTTCTGGCCTGTTTTGGCGGCCATGGCCTTGGCAATGGCGATGGCCTCCATGAAACCCAGCAGAGAAATGATAATGGCCGTTGGCAGGAGTTTAAAAAAGGATTTAACCGTTAATTCCGGCACAGTAAATGTAGGCAGTCCTTCAGGAATTCTGCCAACGATGGCCCCGCCTCCCATGACAAGCAGATTCTCCGGATTTAACGGGGAGTTTTTGACCTTGATCCGCCAGATACCGCCGTCGGTCGCTAGACCTTGCGGCAGATTATTTTTGGAATAAAAAGTATAGTCGCCGCCATCCTCGACTGCTTCAAACTTGAGATGACGAAGCTCATAGCGAACTTCATGGGCATGGTGTTTAGCCTCGTCCATTTTGATCGTCAGTATATTAATCTGACTTTGCAGCTGAACCTCTTCCATGGAAATTCCATGGCCGGTCCGATTTTTTTTCTGCTCATCAAGCTCATTGCCGAGAGTCGCCCTTTCCGCCCCCAGTGAGGTGATCTCATTGGTAGCGTGGTTAAACGTGTCAACCATTTCCGCAAGTTCGGGGAACTGAAGAGCCGACACCGGGACATTTGCATCCTTGTTAAAACCGATAAAATAGGAGACAACCGTGGTTAAGAACACAGCAACCAGAACGTTTGGAATTTTCGGGTTGATTTTTTTCAAAACAACCATGATGGTTACGGCGGAAATACCAAATATCAGGGTGGGCCAGTGGGTAAAATCCATTACCGCCTGGCCGACCCGCATCATGGTTTCATAATGGTGCGCCGCCTTGTCCACATAGACCCCGAAAAACTTGGAAAACTGGGACGAGGCAATAATAATGGCCGCAGCATTGGTGAAACCATTAATAACCGGATGGGAGAGGAAATTCACCACCAGGCCGAGCCTGAGAACGCCGAGAGAAAACTGGAAAATGCCGACAATCAGGGCAAGGACAATGGAATAGGCAATAAATTCCGCACTACCGGCCGTGGCCAGGGGCTCAAGCGATGCTGCTGACATGAGCGACACAACCGCGACAGGGCCGGTGCCAAGCTGCCGGCTTGAGCCGAACAGGGCGGCAACCATGGGCGGCAGAAAGGCCGCATACAGGCCATAATAGGCCGGCAGCCCAGCCAACTGAGCATAGGCCATGGATTGGGGAATAAGGACCAACGCCACGGTGATACCGGCAAGGGCGTCAGCCTTGAAATATCCACCATTGTACCCCTTGAACCACAAAAGAAATGGAAAAATTTTAGTTATCATCGCTTCTCCTGTCCTGTAAAAAAATTTAGTAAAAAACTGCTTCCCTCTCTCTCATGCTTGGGAAATATATCATATATATAAATTCAATATCGCGTATTTATGCTTTATCCTTTTTCAGGATTTTTCGGCAGGATTCCAACAACTCATTAAAAAGATTGCCGGCATGATAAAGATTGTAGGTGTTCATCCGCGCAAGGCCGTCCACCATGGTAAAAAGAATCAAAGCCGTTTTTCGTGCCGACATAGGGGCAATGGAGCCGTCTCTCTGTCCCATCAGAACTGCTTTTTCGAAAATATTCAGAAAGCAGTTGTAAATATCCTCAAGATGTTTTCTGCAAATGGGATTTTCCTCGGCCAGCCGGTACGGATAATGGCGGTGGAGGAGCAAAAAACATTCTTCCATTCTTGCAACCATCCCAAAATAAAAAGAAATAATTCCCTCTACCATTTCCAGTCCGGTGTCGAATTTATTTTCCAGAAGATATCTTTCAAACTCCTGGATAACGCTTTCCTTGAAATTTGCCAAGACAGCAAGAAAAAGGTCTTCCTTGGTTTTAAAATGATAAAACACAGTCCCGTCGGCAACGCCTGTCGCCTTGGCAATGTCTCCCATCGAGGTTTCTCGGTAGCCTTTTTCCGAGAAAAAGAGGATCGCGGCTTGCAGTATGGCTTCTTTTTTTGTTATTTTTTTTGACATCGAACTTTTTTCTAATTTATGCTTGACTGAGTGATCAGTCAATTTCGGCTCTATTTATATTTCTATTTTTTTGAATGTCAAGTAATTTGTTCTGTTGCATAATTTCACGACTTGTAAATGTAGACAATTAGGCAAATTGGATGTATATTTTGAGCTGTTTAAAATATAGGTTCCATGTCCATAAGAATGACATAATTGCAAGAGAGGAGAAAAAGTATGAATAGCTACAAGACACGTCTCCTTGGGGAAATTAAGACAATTTTATTGGCAACGGATGGGACGGAATACAGTGAAGGAGCAGTTCAGGAAGCGATATTTTTTGGACAGGCCTGTAACGCAAAACTTGTCGTTCTCCATGTCGTAAAGATCTTGGCTGAAATGGCGGCTTCCATGCATGATGTAGTGGAAATCTTGGCTGAAACGGTGGCTCCCACGCATGCTCAGGTGGCCAAACAGTCAAAAAAGGTTAGTTCTGAGCTTGAACGTATTAAAACAATGGCAGAAAATGAAGGGATCGAGTGCCAGGTTGTTGTTGTTGGTTCCTACCAGGCGGATAAAACAATCGTTGTCGAGGCTGCTAAACATAAAGCCGATGTTATTATTATGGGTTTGCACAAGAAGAAGGGCCTGAGCAAATTTTTCATCGGCAGCATGACTTCAAAGGTGATCGGTCACGGCTTTCCCAAAGTTCTTGTTGTGCCAAAGGATTATATTATATCCGGTGAAAGCGTTCTTCTGGCCACTGACGGATCAGAATTCAGCCGGTTGGCTGCCAGGGAAACAATAAGCCTGGCAAAGAAATGTGCTGCCTTGAAAAGAATAACCATCATCTCTGTTGCTCGAGATGAATCACAACTCGACTGGGCCAATGAAAATGTCAATTATGCCAGTGAGTTGTATAATCAGGCCGATGTCGGTAAAGAACTTGATGCTGTTGCCCTGGTTGGCCGGCCCGAGGATATGATCGTGGGACAGGCCAAAGAGAAAAATGTCGATATGATTATCATGGGCGGCCATGGCCGGTCAGGTTTGTCCAAGATGCTAATGGGTCATATCAGCTGGAAGGTTATTGCCACGGCCCAGCGTTCTGTTCTTGTTATTGGGAAACAACAGCAGGTCATATAAAATTCTCAGAAATGGGGCCGACTGCGTTTGCATTGAAAATTTAAAAGAGAGAGGGAAAGCATGAATAACTACAAGACACGTCTCCTTGGGGAAGTTGAGACAATTTTATTGGCAACGGATGGGACAGAATACAGTGAAGGGGCGGTTCAGGAAGCGATATTTTTTGGCCAGGCCTGCAACGCGAAACTTGTCGTTCTCCATGTCGTGAAGATTTTTCCTGAAACGGCGGCGTCCATGCATTCTCAGGTGACTGAACGTTCAAAAAAGATTGATCCCGAGCTTGAACGAATTAAAAAAATGGCGGAAAACGAAGGGATCGATTGCCAAATTGTTATTACCGGGTCTGATCAGGCGGATAAAACAATTGTTGACGAGGCTGCTAAACATAAGGCCGATCTGATTATTATGGGCCTGCACAAGAAGAAGGGCCTCAGTAAATTTTTCATCGGCAGCATGACCTCCAAGGTGATCGGTCATGGTTTCCCCAAGGTTCTTGTTGTGCCAAAGGATTATATTATATCCGGTGAAAGCGTTCTTCTCGCCACTGACGGATCAGAGTTCAGTCAGCTGGCTGCCCGGAATACAATAAGTATGGCAAAAAAATGTGCTCCTTTGAAAAAAATAACGATCCTCTCTGTTGCCCGAGACGAATCACAACTCGACTGGGCAAATGAGAATGTCAATTATGCCAGTGAGTTGTATAATCAGGCCGATGTCGGCAAAGAACTTGATGCTGTTGCCCTGGTTGGCCGACCCGAGGATATGATCGTCGAACAGGCCAAGAAAAAAAATGCCGATATGATTATCATGGGCGGATATGGCCGTTCAGGATTGTCCGAGATGCTCATGGGTCATGTCAGCCGGAAGGTTATTGCCACGTCCCAGCGTCCTGTTCTTGTTATCGGGAAGTAACAGCAGTTCATGAAAAAATTTCAGAAATGGCCGGCTGCTTTGCTGACCTTCTGCTCATAAATAGCGAAGCTGTGCTGTCAGAGCTGGTAGGTATGTGGAAAAACAGCACCAAATGATGTGTTAAAAAAGGACATCCGGGGCAAATTATCCCGGATGTCCTTTTTTTATGACCTTTTAGAAAAATTGTGTGGAAATTTATAAAAAAATTGTAACTTCTCCAAAAGTGGTGGAAACATATAAACAAATCCCCCTCAATCCCCCTTTAATAAAGGGGGAGGTTGTCGGGATACCACCATTTATTGAGAAGTTACAAAAAATCCACCTATCCTTATAATAATACTCAATATTTTTTTAAGGAGGACCAAACAATGTTTATTTTTTTACGCAATCTCTTGTTTCTCATTACCATATTCATCGGCCTGCCAGGCGCGGCATGGGCCTCGGCCACTGGAGGCGGATCCCATCTTGATCTAACCACCCACTGGGTGGGCTATGCATCACTGATCATCTTTGTCCTGGCCTACGCCCTGGTCATGGGCGAGGAATTCACCCATATGCGCAAGTCCAAGCCAGTCCTTCTTGCCGCCGGGCTGATCTGGGGCATCATCGCCTGGATTTACGCCAGCCACGGTTTCACCCATGCCGCCGAGATAGCAGTACGTCACAATATTCTTGAATACGCGGAACTCTTCCTCTTCCTGCTGGTGGCCATGACCTACATCAATGCCATGGAGGAACGGCTGGTCTTTGAGACCCTGCGGGTCAAGCTGGTCTCCGCCGGCTTCTCCTACCGCGGGATCTTCTGGATCACAGGCGTCCTGGCTTTTTTCATCTCGCCGGTGGCCGACAACCTGACCACTGCTCTGCTCATGTGCGCCGTAGTCATGGCCATTGGCAAGGACAACGTTAAATTTATCAGCCTGTCCTGCATCAATATCGTTGTCGCCGCCAATGCCGGCGGCGCCTTCAGTCCTTTTGGCGACATCACCACTCTCATGGTCTGGCAAAAGGGTATCATTGATTTCTGGACATTCTTCAACCTCTTTATTCCCTCGGCGGTCAACTGGCTGGTGCCGGCTGTTATCATGAGCCTGGCCATCCCCAAGATCAAGCCGGAGGCCGGCGAAATGAATATCGAGATGAAACGGGGCGCTGTCATTGTCATGTTCCTTTTCCTTTGTACCATCGGCACGGCGGTGAGCTTCCACAATTTTCTCCATCTGCCACCCATGATGGGGATGATGACAGGACTCGCCTATCTGAAAATCTTCGGTTTTTACCTGAAAAAAACTCACAAAAACGGACATGCCTCTTCCGCCTATAACCAGGACAAGGCACAGGAGAGACTCGGCGATACAGTGGCCTTTGATGTTTTCAAAAATGTCGCCCGGGCCGAATGGGACACCCTGATGTTTTTCTACGGCGTGATCCTCTGCGTTGGCGGCCTGGGTTTTATCGGCTATCTGGGCATGGCGTCTCACGTTATGTATGGTGGCTGGGGTGCAACATACGCCAATATCATGGTCGGCATTCTTTCCGCCATTGTTGACAATATTCCAGTAATGTTTGCCGTTTTGAGCATGAATCCGGAAATGCCCCAGGGACAATGGCTGCTGGTAACCCTGACTGCCGGAGTCGGAGGCAGCCTGTTATCCATTGGCTCTGCCGCTGGTGTCGCCCTTATGGGCCAGGCCCGCGGCATGTATACCTTTGGCGGCCATTTCAAATGGATGCCGGTGATCGCTCTTGGTTACGCGGCAAGTATTTTTGTCCATTTTCTCGTCAATGGCAGTATGTTTTAAAGGTATAAACTCCGTAAATATTCGGTTTATACGAAAAAATTGCAATAATCTGGGATGACGCTGAACAGTTTACAGGTAGGCAGCAACATCAAAACCTTTCCCGTCATACCTTTTTAGTTTACGCCAGAGAGATACCCTATCAATGCCTATAATTTTCGCGGCCCTGCTCTTATTACCGTCCACCTTCTTTAAAATGGAGAGAATATATTCCACCTCATGCTCTTCCAGGCTCTGAAAAGTTTCTTCCCCGGATGGGACTGACACCAACGACTTCCTGCCCATTCCCAGGTCAGCGGGAAGATGATGCGCCTTGATTTCAGATTCACTGCACATGGCCAGGGAACGTTCAATAATATTTCCCAACTCCCTGATATTTCCTGGATAATCATAGCTGATCAGGAGCTCCATGGCCTCGGGAGAAATCATTTTTTCCGTTTTTTTCATGAGCGAAAATTTCGCCAGGAAATGACTGACTAACAACGGGATATCATCTTTATGCTCCCGCAGGGGAGGAATAAACAAAGGAACCACATTGATCCGATAATAGAGATCACGGCGGAATCGCCCCTGTTCCATCGCCTTTCTCAGGTCACGATTCGTTGCCGACAGGATGCGGACGTTAATGGGAATTTCTGTTGTTCCTCCCACCCGAATTATCTTTTTTTCCTGCAGGACGCGCAAAAGCTTCACCTGCATGGTCAAAGGCATATC
>JAGHCC010000375.1 GCA_021160685.1 Desulfobulbaceae bacterium
CGGTATAACCAGACCTTGTACAAAACATAATTATCTGGTTAAGGACGTTAAAGATCTTGTGCCCACTATCCGTGAGGCTTTTTATCTTGCCCGCACCGGCCGGCCAGGCCCTGTTCTGATTGACCTTCCCAAGGATGTTATGGCTGCCATGGTTAATTTCCCGGCTCCTAAGCAGGTAAAAATGCGGACTTATCAGCCAACCTATAAACCTCATCCTGGTCAGATTGAAAAGGCCTGCAAGAAGATTCTTCAAGCCAAAAGGCCGGTTCTTTATATCGGCGGTGGGGTCATTGCATCCAAGGCCCATGAAGAAGTGACCGAGCTGGCCAGAAAGCTTGATATCCCGGTAACCATGACCTTAATGGGACTTGGGGGATTTCCTGGAACGGATCCTCTTGCCATGGGGATGCTGGGAATGCACGGCACCTATTATTCAAATATGGCCGTGGCCAGATGTGATCTGCTCATTGGGGTCGGCGCCAGGTTCGATGACCGGGTAACCGGCCGTATTGACGCATTCGCGCCCCACGCCGAGATCATTCATATTGATATCGATCCCACTTCCATCAGCAAGAATGTTGAGGTTGATGTCCCCATTGTCGCGGACTGTAAACATGCCCTGGCTGCCATGAACACTTGGTTTGACAGGAGCGATCTGTGCAATGCTGATGATGAAAAAGAAAAACATCAGCCATGGCTTGAGCAGATCAGTGACTGGAAGGCCGAACATCCCTTGAGCTATGCAAAAGATACCGACAAGATTAAACCCCAGTTTGTCGTTGAGAAAATCCATGAATTGACCGGGGGAGATGCAATCATTACCACTGAGGTCGGTCAGAACCAGATGTGGGCGGCCCAGTTTTATCATTTCAATCACCCCAGAGCCTTCATGACCTCGGGAGGTCTCGGGGTTATGGGGTATGGTTTTCCGGCGGCTATTGGCGCCCAGATGGCGGCGAGAGACAGGACGGTCATTGATATTGCCGGGGATGGCAGCATTCAGATGAATATCCAGGAGCTTGCCACGGCTAAACAGTATAATTGCCCGGTTAAAATAGCAATTTTAAATAATAATTATCTGGGAATGGTCAGGCAGTGGCAGGAACTGTTTTATGACAAGCGTTATTCAGCCACCACCCTTGATGTTGCCCCTGATTTTGTCCTCCTGGCCGAGGCTTATGGCGCGGTGGGGTTGCGGGCTACGAAGCCGGACGAGGTAGTCCCGGTTATCAAAGAGGCCCTGGCAACAGATAATGTGGTTATTATGGATTTTGTCATTGACCGTGAGGAAGGTGTCTATCCCATGGTTCCGGCCGGCAAGGCGACAACTGAAATGCTTCTTGTCTAAGATCAGTTTTGTCGGTCTCGTAAAAACTATTGAAACCACAGAGTGCATAGATCTCACAGAGGGAGCTCATTGTGGTAAAGAAGATTTTTTACGAATCCGTTAAGTTTTAACAGAAGAAAAATAGGGTATTTTTTATGAGTCATACCATTTCCGTATTATTGCAGAACAAACCCGGTGTCCTTTCCCGAATCACTGGTCTTTTCAGTGGTCGGGGATTCAATATTGAAAGTCTTTCCGTGGCCCAGACCCTGGAACCGGGATTGTCATGTCTGACTCTGATGACTTCCGGTGATAGTCAGATCATTGAACAGATTACCAAGCAGCTGCATAAATTGATTGATGTGATTAAGGTAACGGATATCACTGAAACAGATTATGTGGAGCGGGAGATGGCATTGATCCGGGTCAAGGCTGAGTCCACAACCCGAGCGGAGGTTCTTCGTATAACGGATATTTTTCGAGGACGCGTGGTTGATGTCGGAGCAAAAAGCTATGCTATTGAGGTGACCGGTTCCAGTGGTAAAGTGCAGGCATGTGTGGATTTACTGCGGCCCATCGGCATTCAGGAAATTGTCCGTACCGGCACTATTGCCATGACCAGGGCTGCAAAATAGAAGCAGTCCGGATTTTGCGGCAAGGGGTGAGTGGAGAAAGTTTTTTTCTGCCGCTCAATACAAAAAACCACAATGAACACAAGGATTGGTTTCCTTATGGACTTTGTGGTTTTCTCATTTGTATGATGTTAATTTCTTCTATGTTGCATTACCGGCATAGTGACGTATAATTTAAATTTATGAAGACACCTCGCGTTCCTGTTGCTAAAGAGGGCTATCCCTATATCGGATTTGCGGCCTTGATGACATTGATTGCCGCGCTTCTGGATTATGATATTTTTTCTTTTGCGGCTCTATCCTTGACAGCTTTTGTGCTCTATTTCTTTCGGGATCCCGATCGGATTGCACCGGATGAAAATGATGTTCTTGTTTCTCCTGCCGATGGAAAAATCATCTTGGTGGAAAAGGTTTTCGATGAGAGATTTGTGCAGGAGCATGTATATAAAATCAGTATTTTTATGAATATCTTTAACGTTCATGTGAACAGGATGCCCTGTCCCGGCACCGTGACTAAGATTGTCTATTCTCCGGGAAAGTTTTATTCAGCCAATACGGAGCGTGCCGCTCTGAACAATGAATATTGCGGCGTGATCATGAACACGAAATCCGACCAGCGATTAGCCGTTGTTCAGGTTGCGGGTTTGATTGCCCGCCGCATCGTCTGTTGGACTGAAAAGGGCGATATTCTAAAGCGGGGAGAACGGTTCGGCCTGATTCGTTTTGGTTCACGTGTCGATCTTTATCTGCCTCTCAATTTTCAGGTTGAAGTTAGTGTCGGCCAAAAGGTAACTGCTGGAGAAACTGTCATGGGTTATTTGGCGTAAGGTGCCGATCCAGGGTAACATCACTAATGTCAACTAAACAAATCGCACCAACCAGATAAACAGTGTACAGTCAACTCGTATATATTTTATCTTCTCAGACAACAGATTTTTTTAGAAATCAATACACGATACCGGTAGGAGGGAAACCCCATGCCTCATAGAAGCGCAAAAGGTAATGCGATCTATATTCTTCCTAATTTACTGACCACCTGCTGTTTATTCAGTGGTTTTTATTCCATTGTTCATTCAATCAACGGCAATTTTTTCAATGCCGCAGTGGCTATTCTTATTGCCGCAGTTTTTGACGGTCTTGATGGAAGGGTGGCCCGGTTGACAGGTACGACAAGCAAGTTTGGTATGGAGTATGACTCCTTGAGTGACCTTGTTGCCTTTGGCGTGGCCCCGGGCCTGCTTGCTTACCTCTGGATTTTGCAACACTATGGCCGCTATGGCTGGCTTGCCGCTTTTTTGTATGTTGCGACTACGGCTCTGCGATTGGCCAGGTTTAACACCCTTGCCGCGCAAAGCTCTGATGAGGGACCGCAGAAAGCTTTTCAGGGACTGCCTTGCCCGGCTGCCGCCATGATGATTGCCACTTCACTGCTTTTTGTCCAGTTTCTTGATCTGGACAGAACTTTTATGGATATAACCATGTTGTTGATCGTCTATTTTCTCTCATATCTCATGGTCAGCTCTCATCCGTACAATAGTTTTAAACATATTTCCAAGGCCAAAACATTTCAAGTTCTTGTTGGCATGGTTCTTCTGCTCATGGTGGTGGCCACGGAACCGCAAATCACTCTTTTTGTTTTTGCAGGGACATACGTTTTGTCCGGCCCTCTTTTAGGGTTTTATCAATTACTGTTTAAGCGCGATCATGTGGAAAAAGACAAGAAGATGGTGAAAAAGGTTTGAATTTTTGAGTAGTTACGCTTGAGGAATGAAAATGATAGACGAAGAGAATCCCCGAGGGGAAAAAATATATATTTTTGATACAACTCTGCGTGACGGAGAACAGTCCCCGGGCGCAACAATGAACATGCAGGAAAAGTTTCGTTTGGCCCAGCAGCTTGTCCGGTTGCGGGTGGATGTGATTGAGGCTGGTTTTCCCATCGCCTCTGTCGGAGATTTTGACTGCGTAAAAAATATTGCCGATAATATCAGAGACGTGCAGATTACCGGTCTGGCTCGGGCGAACCGGAAAGATATCGATACGGCCTGGGCTGCCTTGAAAAATGGTGATAATCCCCGTATTCATACCTTTCTGGCCACCTCTGATATCCATTTGAAACATAAATTGAAAATGGATCGTGATCAGATGCTGGAGCTTGCTGTGGCCTCGGTGAAACAGGCGGCAAAATACACCTCCAACGTGGAATTTTCCGCCGAAGATGCAAGCCGAAGTGATCTTGATTTTGTCTGTCAGGTTTTTGAAGCAGTGATTAAGGCCGGCGCCACTACCGTGAATTTTCCGGATACAACCGGTTATGCCGTCCCGGATGAGTTCGGCCGACAGATTCGTTATCTGATGGAACATATCCTGAACATTGACAAGGCGGTTTTAAGCGTCCACTGTCATAATGATCTGGGACTGGCCGTGGCCAATTCCCTGGCCGCGATTCAGGCCGGAGCCCGTCAGGTTGAGTCAACCCTGAACGGCATCGGCGAGCGGGCAGGAAATACCGCCATGGAAGAACTGGTCATGGCGCTTCGCACCAGATC
>JAGHCC010000237.1 GCA_021160685.1 Desulfobulbaceae bacterium
CTACTAATCTTCCACCTCAAATATAATAGCTACTGAAAAACGTGGAGTGGGCTACGAATAGTTTGACACGTAGGAGCACCGTGCCTGATTATGGCTGAAGTTCGTTGGTAATCACAAAAAAAATAGTCCCCCATAAAGGAGAAATTATGATCCAGAAAAAAATTATTCTTAATGAAAGTGATATGCCCACCCAGTGGTATAATATCATCCCTGATATTCCAAATGGAGTTGCTCCTCCCCTTGATCCTGAAACCAAAGAGCCCATGAGGCCTGAAAAACTGGCGCCGATCTTTCCCATGGGACTTCTTGAGCAGGAGATGAGTGATCAAAGCTGGATTGATATTCCTGAGGAAGTCCAGGAAATCTATCATATCTGGCGTCCTTCTCCCCTGGTGCGGGCCAATAAGCTTGAAGAGGCCCTGGGGACAAAGGCCAAAATTTTCTTCAAATATGAAGGAATTTCACCTTCCGGCAGCCACAAGAGCAACAGCGCCGTGGCCCAGGCCTATTACAACAAAAAAGAAGGAGTGAAACGGCTGGCCACCGAGACCGGGGCCGGACAATGGGGAAGCGCCCTTTCTTTTGCCTGCCATAAATTCGGTCTGGAATGCAAGGTCTACATGGTGCGAATTTCCTTTGACCAGAAACCATACCGCAAAAGCATGATGAACACTTATGGTGCGGAAATCGTTGCCAGCCCCAGCCCCGATACCAACATCGGCCGGAAAATCCTCAAATCACATCCCGGCACCGCCGGTTCCCTCGGCATTGCCATCAGTGAGGCCGTGGAAGACGCCGCCTCCCGCGACGACACCAAATATGCCCTGGGATCGGTCTTGAATCATGTCATCCATCACCAGACCATTATCGGCCTTGAGGCTAAAAAACAGATGGAAATTGCCGGTGAATACCCGGATGTCCTGATTGGCTGCTGTGGTGGCGGTTCAAACTTTGCCGGTCTGGCCGCTCCTTTTCTGACCGATAAACTTGAGGGCAAAAATCTGCGGATGGTCGGCGTTGAACCCGCCTCCTGCCCTACCCTGACAAAGGGACTCCTGGCCTATGATTTTGGCGACGTGGCCCGCACCACCCCACTGCTCTACATGTATACCCTTGGCCATGATTTTATTCCGCCGGGAATCCATGCCGGCGGTCTGCGTTACCACGGCATGTCACCCATTATCAGCGCCATGGTTCGGGAAAAAATTATCGAGCCCATAAGTGTCCACCAGCTCGAATGTTTTGAGGCCGGGGTCCTTTTTGCCCAGACCGAGGGAATTATCCCGGCTCCGGAAACCTGCCATGCCATCCGGGCCGCCATTATCGAAGCCACCCGGGACAAAAATGAGCCCAAGACCATTCTTTTTAACTTCTCCGGTCACGGGCTGCTTGATCTCTCCAGCTATGACAGATTCTTTGCCGGAGATCTTCATGATTACGATTTCCCCGAGGAAGACATTGCCAAGGCAACAAAGAATCTTCCCAAAATTTAATGAATTCGTAGAAAGTCTTTTTTCACCACGGAGAACACAGAGACCACAGAGAGATTCTTTTTATTACAATCAGTTGCCTCTGTGAACTCTGTGTGCTCTGTGGTTCCAATAGTTGCTGCGACACCATAAAAGGTTTAATTCACTATTTTTCCCTGCATGACTTTCCCCAGAGATAGAGTTCTGCAACTTTACTTATTATTGATGCGCCAATCTGACTTCTCCCCAAAAAAATACTCTTTTTTTACTTTCCTCTTTTTCTGCCTTTTGTTGCCGACTGCCCCATCAGCTCGTGCCGACAGCAGCCTTCATAATGAAATTGACCGGCTCATTTCAAACGGCGGCTATATCCTGACCAAAGACAATCAGATTATCAGCGAAAAAAACAGTCACGATCTTTTTGTCCCGGCAAGTATCTGGAAAATTGCCACCGCCGCCAGTGCCCTCGATCTGCTCGGGGCGGACTATCGTTTTCAAACGAAAATCTTTGTCAACAGCAACTTTGATCTCTATATTCAGGGATTCGGCGATCCCCTGCTGACATCCGAGGCCATCCAAGACATTGCCCTGCAGCTCAAAAAAAAGGGGCTGACATCTGTTCACTCCATTTTTCTTGATGATTCGGCTTTTGATCTCCAGTCCGCCGCCTCCGGGGCCGGCAACAGCCTGAATCCTTATGACGCGGCCAACAGCGCACTGGCCGCAAATTTCAATACAATAAATCTTGTTAAAGCCAAAGACGGCTCCATTGGTTCAGCCGAACCTCAAACACCCACCCTGCCCCTGATGATCCGGCATGGCAAAAATCTTCCCCCAGGAGAGCATCGCATCAACCTCTCCAGAAATCATGAAAATATTCTACTCCATGTCGGTGAGCTCTTCCGGGCCATTCTCAACCGGGAAGGGATTCAAGTTCAGGGAAGCATCAAAAAAGAACCGGTACCACAAGCTCTCATGCCGATTCACGTCCATCACTCCCCCCGGCTCGACACTATTATCAGTAAAATGCTGCGTTATTCCAATAATTTCATCGCCAATCAGATCTTGCTGATCTGCGGCGCACAGCAACAGGGCTTTCCGGCCACCTGGGCAAAGGGAAGATCCGTTCTGAATCATTTTTTACTCACAACAATCGGACTCAAAGAGGGTGAGTTTGAGGCAGAAGAGGGCTCGGGACTCTCGAGAAAGAACAGAATTACCCTTGCGGGAATGCTGCGCATTCTGGAGTATTTCAAAAAAAACCACGATCTTCTGACAAAACAGGAGGGAGTGTGGATTAAATCAGGTACCCTGAATCAGGTTTTTTCCTATGGCGGCTATATTCCCAATGGAGATCAGCTTGATTCCTTTGTAATTATCCTGAATCAGAGCGAAAATAACCGGGACAGGATTCTCGAACTACTGAAAAAACAACATCTGAAATAATTCTTGAGAATGAAAGGCGTTTTCAAAAAATGAAGTTTACGTGGCCAATCTCAAAAAAAATCATAGCCACAGCTCTTATTTTTGGCACAGCAACACTGACTCTGGCAGAAATGGGTTTTTTGCTTCCCGTTCTAGGCTCGACCATACACACTGATCCTCGCGAATTACTGGTAACACTTGGTGCGGCTTTAACCGGCCCCATCGGTGGTATTCTAATCGGTTTAATGTCCATTGCCTGGTTTTCTGAAATCAATACCTCAATTTTCGCTACTCTGGTTGCCCATGTGCTCGGTGGTTTTTTTATGGGGCTTACCTATAAAAAACTGGTGTACCAGAGAATGAAATTCCCCTGGCTCTTATTCGGGTGGGCTGGATTAGTCATTGCTTTCTATTGTTTGATACTGATTCCTGCCTATATTTTAGTTTTCTCAAACCTTGACCCCGTTGCCTTTGCCCTGACTTTTGGCGATATACCCTTCTGGCATGTCTATGCAAGCATAGGAAAGCTTGCAACTCCCGAAGTGATTATCACCGTAGTGATCACTACAATCATTCTGGCCGCTTTGCCGCCAAAATATCGCTGCCCATTATGGTGTTATTACGAGGGAAGTCAATACGCCACAAAAAACAGCTCCCTTGCTATCAGATTAATGATCTGGTTTTTAGTCCTTTCGTCTCTGCCTTTGGCCACTGCGGTAATTTTTGTTTTTCACTCGGTTGAATCCGGGTTTGATCAATTAACAATTGATCATCAAAGAGAGCAAACGCAACTGCTGGCAACTGCATTAGCAAACTCCACTGAACATCAATTTATTTCTTTGCTCCAGAAACACTCTTGCACCAAAAAAAACAGTTTCAATATTATTGATCTCAATGGACAATATCTCTTTCACCCTGATCGTTCTAAAATCGGTACATTCATAAGCAGGGATTTTACTCTGAAATCGGGTGAGTTGATTTTATCTGGGAAAACAAAGGCTTTTATTGATGAGGACAAGAAACGCGTTGTTGGCTGTGCCGGCATTAAAGGTCAAAAAAAGATTCTTGTTACCATCAGTGATACTAATTTTGCAAACGGGATTGTCTCAGCAATTTACCGTTCATCTCTAATACAGCTTGCCATCAGTTTCATTATCATTGCAATAGCAGGCGGTGTTGCTATCTTGCTTGTTGTCGGCCGTCCTGTTCGTCAACTCACTCATTTTGCTCAACAGATCGGCAAAGGTAATCTGGAGATAGAACTCGACCCAGAAGAGGCCGTAGATGAACTGCAGATTCTCTCATTAGTCCTCACTGAAATGGCTCATCAACTCAATCATCTGATTAAGAGCCTGAAAGCAAAGGTGACAGATCTGGAAAAAACCGAAAAAAGACTCATCTCGAGCGAAAATCAATATCGATCCCTTAACGATAATATACCTGTCGGGGTTTTCAGATCCACCCTTGAAGGAAAAATCATAAGCGTCAATTCGGCTCTTTTTCAGATGATGGGTGGAGGAGATGAAGATTCCACCGACACAATTTTATCACATCAGTTTTATGAAAACCCGGAAGACCGGTTCGATTTAGTAACTGAATTACAGAGCAGGAAGCAGATCAATGGCTTTGCCTGTCAGTTGAAAAAAAATGATGGAACTACTTTCCCGGCTTCAATCTCTGCTCGCTGCATTGAAGGGAATGATGGTCAAATTAAATATATTGATGGTATCATTGTCGATATCACTGAAAGAAAAAAAGCCGAACAAGACCAGAAAACATCCGAGGCCATGTTGCGCACTCTGGCAATGATGCTGCAGGAAGTCGAGGAAAGCCACCGCAAAAAACTTTCCCGGGAACTGCACGACCGGGTCGGGCAGAGTCTGACAGCCTTGAACATTAATCTGAATATTATCCGCAATCAGTTGCAGCCTGAACAACTGGAAAAAGTCAATGCCCGATTAATGGATTCCATTACGCTTGTGGAAGAAACCACAGTAAGTATTCGCGATGTCATGGCGGAATTGAGGCCCCAGGTGTTGGACGACTATGGCCTGGCGCCATCATTTCGCTGGTATCGTGATCGCTTTTTTCAACGCACGGGGATCAAGGTTGAACTTGAAACCGCCACGATAGAAGATAGCCGTTTTCCGGAGACGATTGAAACCACCCTGTTTCGCATAACCCAGGAGGCATTAAACAACATAAGCAAGCATGCCCTGGCCGCCAATGTGTCGATAACCGCTGTAAAAGGCGTTGAATCCCTTTCTCTGACCATTACCGACGACGGCCATGGTTTTGATGTGAGTGGCAACACCTCTTCACCCGAACTGCAACACTGGGGGCTTATGAATATGCGCGAACGAGCCGAGGCCCTGGGTGGACACTTTCTGATCGAATCCAAACTGGGCAAAGGGACCCGGCTGCTGGTGGAAATTCCGCTGCAAATGGAGAAAAAAGATGATTAACGTTTTTCTGGCTGACGATCATGGGGCGGTGAGGGATGGTATGAGCGCCCTGATGGAAGTTGAGCAGGACATTCACGTGGTCGGCACTGCCGGCGATGGGCGGCAGGCGGTGGAACAGATCAAAAAAATCCGACCGGATATCGTGGTGATGGACATTGCCATGCCCGAGTTAAACGGCATTGATGCCACCCGACAGATTGGCAAAACCTGTCCAACGGTCAAGGTGATCATGCTTTCCATGCATGATTCCTCGGAGCATATCTACCAGGCGCTCAAAGCCGGTGCCAAAGGCTATTTATTGAAAGAATCAGCCGGCAAAGAAGTGGTGACCGCCATCCGGGAGGTCAGTGCCGGGAATCGTTATTTAAGTGGCCGCATCGAAGAGATCGTATTCGAGGATTATCTCTCTCACCGGGATGCGGCGCCGAAAAAAAGTCCCATAGACAAGCTCAGCGACCGTGAACGCCAGGTCCTGCAGCTGGTTGTCGAAGGTAAATCCAGTACGGAAATATCCGAAATCCTGTTCCTCTCCTCCAAAACCGTTGACACCTACCGCAGCCGCCTGATGCATAAACTGGCCATCAACGATCTGCCCGGATTGGTTAAATTTGCTCTCCGGCATGGGTTGACAACCATGTGAGGCTCATGTCAAAAAAATTGCCCTCCCCCTTCTCCCTTTTTTCATTTTTCAAACATTCCCTACACAAAGTGTCATAGTTTCCCTACAGACAAACCTCATAGATGCATATAGTATTCATTCTTCAAAACTCTAACAAGAAAATTTGTAATTTGTTTATTACATGATTTTGTAGTTTGGGAGAGGCATGAGGCCAATTTTGCAGAGCCCTTCAAGTCTCTTTTTTCGGCGGTCAGCAAATCGCCGAAGGCACTGGCGGCGGAATCGGTCGCCTGGCCGGAAAAGCAATTCTGTATCATCAAATTTAAATGAAAAAAATGAAAAAAGAGGTCGTCATGTTCATCCTTTCAAGCAAAATGAAAAGTTCTTTCCGTTCTTGGACAATTCTGGCAATCATCAGTCTGACAGTCACTATGCTCCCTGGCATAGGCCCTCGGAATACTATCGCGGCAGAGCCGACGCCGATCTGTGTCGCCATTCGCGGTAATGGTGAGTTAATCTTTGCCCATTTCCCTGCTCTGGCCCGGATGGCTGAACATTTTGGCCCGTTTGAAGGTGTTGCCGGCGGAAGTTCCGGGAGTATTACCAGTTTTTTGACTGAAAGCATGCACATGCATCCTTTACTGTATAAAGACAGTGAGGGGAGCGATAATACCACCGAAGTATCGGGAGCCCGACTGGCGCTGATGTACAAGTCCATCGATGGCTTTCTCTTGGCAGCATCGAGCTGGCTCCTGCACGATACCATGACAGCGCTCAATGACATCGTTGTGGCGAAGGGGAGTGAGATCGATGCGCTTATTGCCCAAGAAAAAGAGACAGACGCATGGGACATCCTGGTCGTCGAACTCGAGGACCTGGGGGAGTTGATTAATCAGGAACCTCTGGATCTAATTGCAAATTCCAATAATTCTGATCAGCACATCCGGGACATCTGGGATTCTATCAAGCATTTCCTCGCCTTCAACGCCAGCGATCCGCTGATCCTGATTCGCCCCGGTATGGCCAACTTTGACGCCTTGGCAGCTGACTTCGGAAATGTGGGGAGTTTTTTTGCCGGTTACGGCACCTATGATGCCGACGCATGGGAGCTTTATTTTGATAATTGCGCCATGCAAGGGCGAGGGAAGAGCCCCGATGAAGTCGCTGCAATGACGATGAGTGAAGGCGGCCAGAGCTGTGGCGATTATCTAGATAATATGGCAGAGACATGGCTCGCCGCCTCGTTGCCCTTGCCGGAGGAGTCCACAAAAAACCGTATTTATGACAATATCGGAGAGAACTTTCTGACGTTGGCCATCACCTCTGTCATGACCGGAGCCGCAGCCACAGAGATCAGAGCAGCTAAAGATACATATTTTGATGACGCGACCCATTGGGTGCCTGCTGTCGATTTTGATGACATCAAGGCTGGATATTGGGGGAAGGATAGTGACACGCAAAAAGTCGTAGCCAATTCCAATAACTTTCAAGACCTGAAGACAGCCATGGCCCGGGCGCTACCTTACTCACAGTGGAAAGACATACTCTCGGTTTCTCCTGCTGAGCCCGGTCTTTCGCGGGCATTGGCAATTACGGGCACGACGAGCGATGTTTCTGCCGGCGGCTGGGCCGATCTGGCGCCGGTGCTTGCACTGAAAAACGCTGGTTGTGAGCATGTCGTTTATGTTACCCGTCAAGGGCAGGAATCGACCTTTGCCCAGGGAGTCTCCGAACTCCTGGGTTCTTCCGAAGCGGAACGTCAGGCGCTCTTTGACCTCAGTGATCCAACCAGCGGCTTTAGTCTCTCTCTGAAGGAAGCAGCGGGCGTGTATTGTACAAATTGGGATGTTTACTCGCCTACCAGCGGCATGGACGACTTGGTAGACGATGCCTGGAATGCTCCTTTTGAGATCCACGACCCCAGCCTGGTTCCTGTGTGGGGACCGGTGCACGGAAAAACGACTTACGCCGGTCTGACAGGTTGCACGCCGGCAGACTTGCAAAACCCCAGCAATATCCTGTTCATGATTCTTCCTATCCTTTCTACCATCAATAAGTAATGCTGAAATTTCCGGCAAAACCGGGTTGACCTGACCCGGTTCCCGCACTTAATAATACCGGTTGCAGATAAACTTTTTCATATACGGAGGAGAAAAAAAATGTTAAGAGGTCTTTTAGGAACAGCGTTAACCGTTATAGTTATCGTTATTGTACTTCGATTTATGGGTGTCTTATAAATCCAAATTATTTACTCCATTCTGTCAGCTAAGGACTTGAGACGAAATAAACTTTACAATATTGCGAAGGAACAAGTCCTAAGGACTCACTCAAAAATAAATGAGTGAGCCCCTGGCAGTTAACCGTAATAGAAATCTTGCAGGAAAAAATGAGAAAGAAGAAACTTTTAGTAAAAATAGTAACCGGGTTGTTTCTGGTAGGAATGGTTGGAATAGCGAATGCGAACAGTATTGATTTTTCAACCGTGGATGCAGGCCTGGTCCCAAGTGAATTACGGGCAACACTGGACGGGGAATATTATTTATATCATACCGTATTGAACGACAATAAACATGACCAGGGGAACCAGATCAAGGTAGTATTCGACATCCCGGTATCCGGCGTGGCAGTCGATTACAATCATGTCGGGGCTTTTACAAACGGGGACACAATAACCACACTGGAGACGACATCACCATACGTGGATTCCATTACCGGTGGCCCCGGATACAAAAGTTGGGGACGTGCAGAAATAGTCAACTTCGTATTCCAATCCACGAACACCGAGGGCGACTTCGGGATTTCACAATTGGATTCCACCCCGGGCCCAAACCCCGAACCAGCCAGCATGCTCCTTTTAGGCTCTGGTGTAGTTGGTCTTGTAGGCTTCAAGGCCAGAAAAAAGAAAAAATAAGGGTTGCCTAAGGGATTGTGACGAAATAAACTTTGCAATATTGCGCAGGATGTAAAGCTTATTGAGGAACAAGCCCTAAGGCTTGATCTTCTCGTACCTGTCCTCACCTGTGACTGTGTCTTTCCCATACAACCCAATGGATTGAACCTTTGGAAGTATTCCACCTTCAATCGTTGTAATATAGATTTTCTCGATAAAGGCCGGTTGCTCATCGATCCTGGTCTCTGCGCGATAGACGCCATCTACCGCATGGACCTTGATTTTTCGACCGATATCAGCCTTCATATCCAGGATGGCGAAGTTCCCCTTGGCGTCGTATTTGTTTTTAAACCCGTAGGCCCACCTTCTTTGAGAGGATGAGAGTTCCTTTCGCTGTCCGTCTTTGGCAAGTCGAATCCAGTAGGCAATTACCGCTTCCTTCGCATAGATCTTGCCGTCAGGTGTCAACTGAACGTCATATTGAACGATATTGGCATTTTTACTCCGTTCGATCCTGAATACATGTCTGGTTTCCAGATCTTTGGAAAAGGACTTGGCAGGAACAACCATCATGACGCAAACAAGGATAAAAATGTAAGTGCTGATTGAACGAACCGTGCATAATCGAATCATTTCAGTGTGTACTCCACGTTATCCGGCCACTCATTCCAGTCGAAACCAGCCCTTGATTCCAGACGATTCCGGATTTTTAAGTTTTATTTTATGAACACTGTGAACTTAACGGTCGAGAAGAGTATCAGCCTGTCCATGCCGGTGCTCAATTGGCAGTTGACTATAAAGGGAGGCAAATCTCACTTTAACCTTTTTAGGGATGAGACTGGGGCAAACCACGTTAAACCTGCTAAAAAATACAACGATTCATTATTAAAAACAGCCCTTTTGTGGGTCTGTTCCGTTTGCCCTTCGGACCTCTCCATACCTGCCATGATCCACTTTTCACATCATACTTACCTGAAACTGATTTCAGCGCAAGGCTTTCAGTGACCATCCGTAAAACCCTTGACTTCCAACTTGCTGTTTTGTAACTGTTACTACATTATTTGTAGTCCGGTAAATGTTAGGGTGGGGTGACATGACAATCGACCAGCTATTCACCCGAATTTCACTCCTCCTAGCGCTTCGGCTCGAAAGAAAATTCTTTTTTATCACTTCACTTCGTATCATTTTTGCGTTCCAAATCCATGAAAGTATCCAATACCCTTAAATATTGTCTCATTTTGACCATTAGTGCTCTCGCATCTTTATGGTCAAGCGCAGACACATTGGCACAGGATACGAATCAGGACCCCAAAAGGGTTTTGGCCATATTTGTCCCCAAACAGGGTATGCCCTGGGCACATCGCGTCGAAGAAAGCCTGCGTGCAGCTTTAGCCGCAGAATCGTCCTACCCCATCGAATATAATATTGAATACGCGGATCAATCAAGATTTCCAGAAATAGAATATATTGCCAAAATCAGTGATCTCTATCGATATAAGTACGGCAACAAAAAAATGGACCTTGTTTTTGTCTTGGGAGATGAATCAACGGATTGGACAATCGAATACGGCAAGACGTTGTTCGGTGATATTCCAGTGGTATTTGTCACCACTGATCAAAAAAAAATACCGGAGTCTCCCTTGATGGCCAATATAATATCTTTGCAATGGGGCTTTAATTTCGAGAAAACAGGGTCGCTCATTCAGGATGTCCTCCCGCAAACCAAAAATATCTTCGTTGTTTCAGGCACCTCGCCAACCGATCAAAAAATAAAAAATTTAGCTGTTGAGGATCTGGCCGAACTAAATGATCGGTTGACAATCCACTATCTCGATGATTTTTCGCTAAAAGACCTTCTCCTAAAAGTAACGCACCTGCCTGAAGATTCTGTAATTTTCTTTCTGACATTCTTTCGTGATGCCAATGGGCAATCCTTTGTTCCACGTGATATTGTTCCTCAGGTTTCAGAAAAAGCCAACGCACCCACATTTGGAATTGTAGACCTTTATCTGGGACATGGCATCCTGGGGGGAAATCTGCTCAGTGCTGACTATCAGGGGAAGAAATTAGCTGAAATTGCTAAAAAAATATTTAAAGGAGAACCCTTAACGAATTTGAAATTCATGGAAAAGGGTAATCAGACCATGTTTGACTGGCGCCAACTCAAACGCTGGTCCATTAACGAAAACAGACTGCCTGCAGGCAGTATTGTCCGCTACCGTGAACCATCCGTCTGGAAGAACCACAAATGGGAAATAGTTGCCATAACCCTCATCATATTCTTCCAGGCTTTTGCCTTGATTGCTTTGATTATACAGCATAAAAAGCGCAGCCACGCGGAAGAGGAATCTCAAAGGCTTCGACAGGAACGTGCCCATATTTCTCGGGTACTGACCATGGGAGAAATTGCTGCGTCCCTGGCCCACGAACTCAATCAGCCCCTGTCCGCTATTCGGACTTATGCCCAGGCAGCACAGCGGTTTCTGGGTAACGATCCAGCCGAACCCCATGAGGCCGGCAAGGCATTAGCGGGCATTGTTGCCGGCAACAGACGGGCGGAAGAGGTGATCAAACGGATACGAATGGCCTTGAAAAAAGAACCATTTAAACTGTCACGCCTCGATGTCTCGGATATCATCC
>JAGHCC010000084.1 GCA_021160685.1 Desulfobulbaceae bacterium
AGGAAATTCCCCACGGCACCACCACCCAGTCTCTGATGGAGAGTATTGAAAAGGCGGCCCGGCTGGGCAAAATCAAGATTCAGTCGATAAATGATTTTACCGCCGAGAATGTTGAGATCGAGATCAAGATGGCCCGTGGCATCTATGCCGGTGACACAATCAAAGCACTTTACGCCTTTACCGACTGCGAGATTTCAATCAGTCCCAACTTCACCGCCATCCACAATAACCAGCCGGTGGTCACGTCCGTGGAAGATGTTCTGCGTCTCAACACCGAAAAACTGGTCCGCGATCTTGAGACCGAACTGCAAATCGAACTTGACCGGCTGCGTGAAAAACTCCATGCCCATCTACTGGAACAGATCTTTATCGAGGAACGGCTCTACAAGCAGATCGAAGAGTGCAAGAGTTATAAATTGGTGATTGAAACCGTTGATCTGGCTTTAAAGCCCTTCAGGGACAGACTTCTCCGCGACGTGAGCAAGGAGGATATCGAGCGTCTTCTCGAGATTCGCATCAAGAGGATTTCCCGTTACGATATCGACAAAAAAAGAAAGGAGATTAAAGAGGTCGAAATCCGCAGCCGTCGGGTGGAAAAAGATCTCCGCGATATGGTTGGCTTTACCATCAACTATATTGATAATCTTTTGAAAAAATATGGCCCTCTCTATCCGCGCCGCACGGAAATTCACGCCTTCAGCGAGGTTAAAGCCCGTAAGGTGGCCATCTCAAACCTTGAGGTTGGCTATGACCAGGAAAGCGGTTTCCTGGGGCATTTGGTGAAGGCGGAAGAGAATTTTTCCTGCTCCGAGTATGATAAGCTGCTGCTCATCTTTAAAAATGGAATGTACAAGATCATCAATGTGACGGACAAGCTCTTTGTCGGTAGTGATCTTCTCTGGGTCAACAAGCTGCAGCAAAAACTGGTTTTTAATATTGTCTACCGTGACGGCCGGGAGAATCTCGCCTATGTCAAGCGGTTTGCCACGCCTAAATTCATTCTCGACAAGGAGTACCATCTCTTTGCCCAACATAAAAGATCATTGATCCAGTTTCTGACCACCGAGCTCGAGGGTCAAATCCGTGTCTATTTTGCCCCATCCAAACGGGCCAAACATAATTACGCTGATTTTGACTGGAATGAGTTTCTGGTCAAGGGAGTGGCGGCAAAAGGCAAACGGATTTCGCCTCGTGTTGTGCGGCGGATCGCCGACTGGACCGGGAAAAGATCGGAAAAGGAATCGCTCCCCCCGTCTTTATTTGATATCAAGAAAGAGTAAATTTTAGGGGCGAAATTTTTTCAGGGCGATTTCTTTGACGACTTTGTAGTGTTTGTCGTTGCCTGTTAATAATGGAACTCCGTAAGATGCTGCTGTGGCGCCGATTAGTGCGTCGGCAATTTGCATGGAGTGACTCAAGTAGTGTAGTTCGACATAGAACATGGCTTTGCTTGAGATTTCTTCCGTTATGTAGATGATCTTGCAGTTCCAGCTCTTTAAAGCCTTGCGGAGTGAGATTAATTCTTTTTTGTTTCTCATTCCCTGGACTAGTTCCATGTAGGTAATAACTGATATAGAGAAGTTTTTATGCTTTTCTAATTCATCTAATGCCTTTGTGTTGCCTCGCATGTACCAGATGATCACGTCAGTGTCAATCAGCATCGAAACGACCCTTTCTAATTGTTCTAATGTAGTTTTCTACATCTTCTGTTTGGGCGTTGTCCTTCCAAATGCCAAATAATTCGTTGGGTTGCGTAGATGCCTTTTCTTCTTCTTGTATGGGGACGAGCTTGGCACAGGGCTTTCCACGATATGTAATTATTACCTCTTCTCCTCTGTTTACGGTATTTAATAATTCTTTAGCGTGGAAGCGAAGGTCTTTTGCTGTTGCCTGCATTTTGTCACCTCTTAACTTTGGGTAAGTTTATATTTTAAACTATAAACTCTAAGGAGGGGTGAGGCAAGTATTTTTTGATCAGTTTAAGAGAGTTTGGGGTGCAATAAGAAGAGTGAAAAGTAACCATTCACCGGGGTCTACAAGATTACGAGTGAAAAGTCGATTCTGAAACCTCAATTCGATGTCATTGTTGTTGACTTTATACCATTTTTCGTGTTTTTGTTATTGTTAAAGGGTGAAAATGAGGCTGTATTGTGAGCTAATCGGCAATAAGGTATTTATTTGAGGCTGTTATGGATTTTTATTCAATGACTGATAAGGCAATTGGGGCTGAGATTGGTGGCAGGTTGAAGGCTCTGCGCTTACGCAGGAATCTTACCCAGCAGCAGGTGGCGGAGGCGGCTGCCGTATCGCTCAATGTGGTCAAGACATTGGAGGGTGGCAAAGGAAAACTCTCTTCCCTGATTGCTGTTCTACGGGAGCTTGAAGCCATTGATGGCCTGGATCAGTTCATCAAGGAGGAACAAATCAGTCCATTGCAGCTGGCAAAGCAGCAGGGTAAAAAGCGCCAAAGAGCCACTGGCAGCCGCGGTAAAAATAAAGCCGTGGAACAATCTGAATGGTAGAAAAAGTTGATACTGCCCAAGTTCGTCTTTGGGGTGAAGATGTAGGCGCAGTCACCTGGCTGGCGGATCGAGGTTACGGTTTATTTGAGTACGACCCTTCCTTTCTTCAAAAGAATCTGGATGTGTCCCCCATCCATCTGGGACTTGCTGCCGCCCGGCAAGGTGATGCTCTGTTTTCCTTTTCCGGTTTGAATCGGGAAACATTTTTTGGTCTGCCCGGCCTTCTGGCAGATGCCCTGCCTGATAAGTTCGGCAACGCCATCATTGACGCCTGGCTGACTCGTAACGGCCGGGACAGCGCTGATTTCAGTCCAGTGGAGCGTCTCTGTTATGCCGGCAGCCGAGGCATGGGTGCCTTGGAGTTCCGGCCTGCGGTGAGCCGGGGAATGGATAACGCTGTACCGGTTGAGATCGAAGAACTTGCCCGCCTGGTCCAGGAGATCACGGACAAACGATTTTCTCTGAATGTAAGCCTTGGCGGCGACGGTAAGGAGACTAATGACGCTTTCATGGATATACTCAGGGTCGGCACCTCGGCTGGTGGGGCCAGACCCAAGGCTGTCATTGCCATGGATGACCTTGGCCATGTCATTTCCGGCCAAGCCGAAGTTCCCGCTGGTTTCAATTACTGGATTCTTAAGTTTGATGGAGTCAGCGATCTTGAACTCGGCCCCCCGAAAGGCTACGGCCGTATCGAGTATGCCTATTACCTGATGGCCAAGGCTGCCGGCATTACGATGACCGAATGCCGCCTTCTGGAAGAGCACGGCCGAGCTCATTTTTTGACCAGGCGTTTTGACCGACAGTCCGGCCGGAAGATTCACATGCTGTCCTTATGCGGGGTGGCTCATTATGATTTCAACATGGCCGGCGCCTATGGCTATGAGCAGGCCTTTGCAATAATGCGCAAACTGCGACTCAGCAAGGCTGAGGCTATGCAGCAGTTCAGGCGTATGGTCTTTAATGTAATCGCCCGCAATCAGGATGATCACACTAAAAACATCGCCTTTCTCATGAATCAGGACGGTAAGTGGCGCCTCTCGCCGGCCTTTGATGTCACCTATTCCCATAATCCGGCAGGACGCTGGACTAACCAGCATCAGATGACCATTAATGGCAAAAGGGATCATTTTCAGCTCGCTGACCTCATTGCGGTTGGTGAGTCCATCAGCTTGTCACGGCCCGGCAAAGTCGTAAATGAGATTATAGAGGTTGTCCGAGAGTGGCCTGGCTTCGCCGGAAAGGCCGGTCTTGCTCCCGAGAGGATCGCAGAGATCGGCGGCTGTCATCGCCTGGATCTTGCGAAATAATCATAGGTGATGCTGAATTAAGGAAAGGGGCTATCCACTTCGGTGACCTTGAGAATATGGTAGGTTGGGTTAAGCGGATTACATGCACCATTCATGTTGGGTTCGCCTGAGTCCGTGCGACATCAACATGCCGATATTGCAGAAAAATTAGCGAACCCAACTAAACAAGGCGGCAGCTTCCGGCTTAACCAAACCTACAATTTTTCATTTAGGCCAGCGAAGTGGATACCCCCCTTTAAGGAATTTTATCAGATAAGCGTAGACTTCGAAATTAGACAGTTGGTCTGGGTTAAAAGGTTCAGGGTTCAGGGTTGCTGGTGCCCTCTGAACTTTGAACCTTGGACGAGACCCCGTGCAAATTGTAACCGTTCGTCAGGGATACAAATTTTCGCTAAACTCATGCCTGTAAGCGTTTACCAGTGCCTCGTATTCGTTCATTTGGGCCTTCGCAGCATACTGGTGCTATTCAAGAAGGCCCAAATGGGCGAAGATGGGGTGCTGGTGAACGTTTACTGCAGAAGTGGGGGCAGGGACAGGCCTGGGGCTTGCTGTTGTTCATAGTATTGTCCAGGATGCTTTGGGCTTTATCAGGGGAAAAAGTACAGTGGGAGAAGGAAGCTCTTTTGCTGTCTATTTCCCGATTGTGCAAGAAAAGATTTCCACATTTACCGGTAATCCTTTGCACCGGCCATAGTGATCTGGTTTCCAGAGAAAAGGTTTTGGGATTAGGTATTAAGCAATATATTACTAAGCCAATTGCCGGTGATGAACTTTTCAGAGCCGTCAGGTCGGTGCTGGATGAGAAATAAATGTTGCCGGGTTCGTCCCTTGGTTGTTTCGCTGAAGGGTAGTTTAGAGTCCCACCTGAACAGTTCCAAATCTTTAACGGGAATTTTTTATATGCAATTTCACTTTAGCGCTCTGCGACAATTTTGGGCAGTTGCCGTTGCATTTGTCCTGATACCAATGATCAGCAGTGCAGGCCGGGCCGGCGAGCTTGCACTTAGTCCCGCTGAACAGGCTTGGCTCCATGCCCATCCGGTCATCCGGATGAGTGTGGATACGGGTTACGGTCCCTATACCTTTCTCGATGCTGAAGGCCATCTGCAAGGTGTTGCGGCGGATTTTTTCGCTGACATCGAACGTCATCTGGGCATCCGCTTTGATATCGTGTCCAGCCTCTCATGGCCGCAACAGATGCAGGCCGTGCGTGAACGCCGCCTGGATGCGGTGGCCACCATGGTGAAGTTGCCCGAGCGGGAGGATTTTCTTGAATTCACGGAGATCTACCTGCCCACTCCTCTGGTTATCATGACCCGCAGCGAAACCCCCCAGCTACAAGCCATCAAAGAGCTGCAACAGCTGAGTCTCGTCCTGGTCAAAGGCTATTCCTCCAGCATACAACTGACTGAACAATTTCCTGACCTACGGCCTCATTATGTAAACTCATCCATCGAAGGATTGCGTGCGGTTGCCTCTGGAGCATCAGATGCCTACATCGGGGTGCTGGGGGTGAACAGCTTTTTGGCTGCACGCAATGGCATTACCAATCTCAAGGTCAACGCCGCCTTTGATATGGCAGATAATGG
>JAGHCC010000410.1 GCA_021160685.1 Desulfobulbaceae bacterium
CCCTCACCCCGGCCCTCTCCCCTGGGAGAGGGAGGCAGCCCTAATAAAGTATTTAATAATTATAAATTTCCTACTTCCTCGGATATCCCCTCTCCTTGGGGAGTCATAGGGTGAGGGGGAAATGTTACTTTTATAATAAACGCCGGGTTTACCCGGTTAGAATGCTGAATAGTCAGCAATAATGTTTACTTCTACGATACTCATTCTTTTTACAAACCGGCAAAAAAAATGGACTGCATTGGGGAGAGAACCAATACAGCCCATCTTACCCTCGAAAGGGATTTAGAGAAGAGAAGAAAAAAAGAAAATACGGTTTGTTCCGCATTTATAATTAAAGACAGGGTTAAGCATGAAAGGTTCCAAAATTATTATTGCAAATGCACTGCCACCATCAACATTTTCTTAGGAGAACCAGGATGGGTATTACTGGCGTAGGACGGGCTGTAGGATGTTTTCTGTTGTTGCAGGGTCTGGCGCAGCAGATCCAGATGATCGGGAGGAACGGTCAGTAACAGGATGTTGTCCCGAATCATTCTGGACTGCCACTTTTTGCAACAAATCAAATGTTGCAGGAGATCGGTCTGGTGCTGATGGGCACGGATGGTAATCGTGATATCGGGAGTGATTCGCTGCCCCTCCAAGTGCCTCATCCTCGTAATCTGTGAATTATGAGACGAAATGCCAGACAGAATTGAACTTGTGGAGGCACGGTTATGTGAGCCGGTGGAAACAAAATTCATTAAATTTCTTTCAGGCTCCCGTTGGAAAGACTGGGCAAGGAAAAAGGGCGCCTGCCCGGACAAATGATCGGTTGATTCGTATTCCGACAACGACGGGATACCGGGATAAAAATTCTTGGCCTTATCATTGGTTGAAGCGGCGGCAAGTTGTGTTTGCCGGTTCGAGCTGTCAGCCGGATCATTAATTTGCGCAAGGTTGGTCAGACCAGGATTTTCAAGACTGGACTGCTGTGTGCCAAAAGGCGGAAGATGAAGAAGTCCGGCAGTGATAAATCCTATTGCCATGGTGGCAAAAACCGTGGAATAAGCGAGCCGATGCCTGGAAAGACCAAGCCAACTCATTATTTTCTGCCTCAGACCCGGTGTTTCAAGTTTGGCTTGAATTTCGGACAAAAATCCCGGCGGAGCAGATAGAGACGGCAGTTCCTGTAAAAGTTGAACCGTATTTTTAAAATCCTGCCAATCTTGCTCACATTCCCGGCAACCACCCAGATGCTCACGAAAAAGAAGTCTTTCGGACTGATCGATATCCCGATCCAGATTTCGAGTAAATAAATTACGGCAATCTTTACAGTTGAGTTTCATTCTCATTTTCCAAAGTTAGGAACGTACATTAGAGATTTGGTCTTATTGCCTTCAGGCGATTTTTCAGGGAAAGACGCGCCCTGTTGAGCTTCGACTTCACTGTTCCGATAGGAACATCAAGTATCTGACTGATTTCCTCATAAGAAAGTTCCTGAATATCGCGCAAAAGAATAATTTCTTTTTCACCTTCTTTCATTTCCGCAATTGTCGAGCGCACCACTCGAATTAAATCTTGTCGCTCCAGTTCTTTTTCCGGAGAATCCGTTCCGGCCAAATGAACCGGACGGTCAGGGTTGTCAATGGATTGCGATGTAAAATATCCCTGCCGCTGCAGTTTTTTGTAACGGTTCCGGCAGTGATTAATCCCAATCTGGTAGATCCAGGCTGAAAATTTTGTCTTATCCCGTAAAGTCGGTAAAGCCCGGTGGACCGTGATAAAAATATCCTGGGCCAGATCTTTAGCCTCCTCCGGGTTCTTTACATAATTAAAGGCCAGACTGAACATTCTGTTCTGAAAAAGCAGGACAAGCTTGTTAAAGGCCTGGCTGTCACCATTGCAAAAGTCCTGGACCAGCTTCGTTGTTTCGTCTTTCTGTTGTTTTTTTACTGACGCAACGGATTTACCGCCAATGGAGGCGACTGTGCTGATAAAAACAAGACATGCTATAAGAAAGGAAAGTTCCATAAGATTTTTTTATCCGCTCGAAAATTACGAATCAGGTCTTCAGGCAAAAACATTACAGGTGAGCGAGTATGCGAGACTCCGAAATGGGCGAAGAGGTAAGCACCTTACAAAACAGGGCACTCTTTTCAGTACCCCATTGAGGGGTATAAACTCCGACTCCGGTAAATATTCGGCTTGATATCGAAAAACAGCTAAAACCACCCTATTGTAAATATTTGGATAATGCCTTACCTGTGCACAGCTGAGGTGCCGGTGAACGCTTATATCGACAGGCCGCTATTGCCTGGTTACTAAACCAGAAAAGAATTGAAAGAACAACCGGAAACCTTGACGCCTGCGGAGCAATTGATTAGTCATGGCATCTCTGGAAGAAGTAAAATTGTCATATTTAACTACAGTAGGAACCATGGAAAAAATAATCACTGAACTGAAAAAAATAATCAAATTCAAACAGACAACCGTTGAGGGCGATATTGTTCTCATTCTTGCGGAAAATCCTCAAACAATGTTTTATGGTCTTATAACGGCTATTGAAAGAGATACGGAGAAACGTAATGAATGGTGGCAGTTAACCTTTCAGGCCCTGTCATCTGTCCCGCCGCAGAAAATGACCTGGACTCTGAGGGAACCGCAATTCACCGGCCAGGAAACTTTCACCATGGGCGGTAAAAAGCATTTTATTAAGGCCCTTGATTTTCCTTTGCCCGGGCCAGGACCCTTAAAACAGACAAAACAGCTTAAAAAAACGAACAGGCCGGCCTTACGTGTGCTGAAATGAAGCTTCTCACAAAAGAGATTACGATTAAAAACAAGTCCGGACTGCACAGCCGACCGTCCACTTTGTTGGTGGAAACGGCAAAAAAATTTTCCGCCGATATACATTTGATCTTGGATCAAATGTCGGTGGACTGTAAAAGTATTCTTGATGTCATGTCCTTGGGCTGTACCCATGGAACACGGCTTACCATCACGGCCCGGGGCAAAGACGCTGAAAAGGCTCTGGATGCTCTTGCCAAACTGATCTCAGACAAATTCGGTGAGGAATGAATATAAAGCAGTGTGAAAAAACGTGTGAGGTTTCCGGTTTAAAAGCCTCTCCTGGTATTGTCATTGGCCGGGTCGTTGTTGTTGACAACTGCGCTACCTGGCAGCGAATCCGTCTGCTCAGGGAAGAAATCCCGCCGGAGATTCTACGATTTAAAGTCGCTATTGCCAGGACCGAGCACCAGCTCATGAACATCCGTGATCAGTTTACCGAACATCTGCCTGATTACTCCTCAATCATTAACAGCCATATTCTCATCCTTAAAGACGGAATGATTTCTAATCAGACCGTAAAAATCATGGAGAAAGAGCTGATCAATGCCGAATGGGCCCTTGACAAGGCATTGCAGGCTGTCGAGGTCCGTTTTGCCAGATTGACCGATCCTTATATTAAGGAACGTTTTAACGATATCAGGCATGTGGTGGAACGGATTTACCGTCTGCTTGGAGGCGAAGAAAAGGTCGAAGAATTTGCTGAAAAGGTCATCCTTGTCGCCCGGGATTTCTCACCGGAAGACACCCTGCGCATGAACCAGGATCGGATACTCGGCTTCATGACGGATATCGGCGGTATTACTTCTCATACGGCTATTGTTGCCCGCACCCTCGGGATTCCTGCAGTAGTGGGTCTGGGCAATATCACCGGACAGGTGACCACAGGTGATCTCGTTATTCTGGACGGCAACAGCGGTCGGGTTTTTCTTCATCCCACTGCCGATAAGCTTAATTTTTACCGGGAAAATCAGATCCGGCAAAAGCGTTTCAGTGAACAGATCAATTTTTATGCCCATTTGCCCTCAGAGACAATCGATGGTCTGCAGATCCAGGTTAAGGCAAACATAGAAATCATTGACGAAGTGGCTCTGGCTGTAAAACATGGCGCCTTCGGCATTGGCCTGTTTCGCAGTGAATTTTATTATCTTGGATCCACAGAACCACCCTCGGAAGATCTTCTCTTTGAACTCTATCATCAATTGCTGACCAGGCTGGCGCCCTTTCCCGTGACCATCAGAACTTTTGATCTCGGCGGCGACAAAATTGCCGGCAATGTTTCTTCTCCGGATGAAAAAAATCCGGCACTGGGACTGCGGGCCATTCGTTTCTCCCTCCAGGAAGGCAATCTCTTTAAGACTCAACTCCGGGCTCTGCTTCGGGCCGGTTTCCATGGTCACTTACGAATTCTGTTTCCCATGATTTCCTCTCTTGAAGAATTGCTCCAGGCAAAGGAGGTGATGGAAGAGGTGAAAGAAGGACTCCGCCGTGATGGTCTGCCCTTTGGCGAGGATATTGAGGTAGGTATCATGATTGAGGTGCCGAGCGCCGTTGCAGTTGCAGATGAACTGGCCCGGGAGGTTGACTTTTTCAGCATCGGCACAAATGACCTGATTCAATATGCTCTGGCCATTGACCGGGGAAATGAAAATGTCGCGCATATGTATGAACCATTGCACCCGGCTGTTCTGCGGATGATCAGCCAGGTCGTGGAATCCGGCCACAAAATGGGTATTGATGTGGGTCTCTGTGGTGAGATGGCTGGTGATGTGACCTATCTCCCCCTTCTTCTGGGACTGGGCATTGATGAGCTCAGTATGCATCCCCTGGCTATTCCGTATATCAAAAAAATGATCCGCAGCAGCAAGGCGGGAGATATGGACCAGCTGGCCAGAGAGACGCTGACCTTTTCCACGGCTGCAGAAATCAGAAATCATTTATCAAACTATCTGTCCGACAAATACCCTGATGAATTCGGCTCACCGCTCTAAGGGCTTGTGACGAAATAAACTTTACAATATTGCGCAGGATTTTCGGAGTCTCGCAAACTCGCTTACCTGTCCATAATCAAGGCGCACAAACAGGCGCATAGCTTGGTTATGTAACTGTTTGTGCAACGCAGAGTATGGAAAAAAAGACAAGCAAGATGTAAAGCTTATTGAGGAACAAGCCCTAAGGGCTCACCCAAACTCTCCGGACCATTGCCGGATTGATTCATCCGAAAATTGCCATGGAGAATGATCAATGAGGGTCTATGAAATAATGCAAAATGGCGGGCCGGTAATGTGGCCGCTTCTGGCCTGTTCCATTGTTGTACTGACGGTCATTGTCGAACGGCTCTTGTTTTGGACGCAGATAAAAAGAAAACGTAACCCCAAGCTGATGGATGAGATCCTGCACCTTGCTGAAAGTGGTGATTGGCAGCAGATCAAAGAAAAATCAAGCGGCTGCGAGGATCATGTGATCAGGATGCTTAACGTCGGCATTCTGCATCGCGAGTACGACATGAGCAAGGCAATGGAGGCCGAGGCCCGCCACATGGTAAAAAATATGTCACAATTTATGACCGTCCTCGACACCATGATCACCGTGGCCCCGCTTCTTGGTATCTTCGGTACGGTGCTTGGCATCATTTCATCATTTGAGATGCTGGGCGTAGGCGGCATCGCCGACCCGAAGCTTGTCACCGGCGGTATAGCCCAGGCCCTGATCACCACGGCCACCGGCCTGGGGATTTCCATCATCACCGTGTTTCCCTACAACTATTTCAAGAGCCGAATCGAAAACGCCATCCACGTTATGGAAAAATACTCCACTAGCCTGGAAGTAGTGTATAGAAAATTAGTAACTTCTCAATAAGTGGTGGTAACCTGTAAACAAATCCCCCTCAATCCCCCTTTGCTAAAGGGGGAAGTTGTCAGTATGCCACCACTCATTGAGAAATTACAAAAATTAATCCTAAGACACTAATTTTGTAATTATGAAACTTAACAATAGCAGCCTGTCACCCCCTCGTATCGAGATGCTGCCTCTGATTGATATCGTTTTTCTCCTGCTGGTCTTTTTCATCTACGCCATGCTCTCTATGGCCGTGCATCATGGCCAGTCCGTGGATCTGCCCCAGTCCAGCAGTGCTGTCCTGGAAATGCAGGATGCCATCAGTATCACTATTCAGGCTGCCGATCAGGGGATGATCCTCTTTGTTGACGAGGAACCGGTCAATCTGGAGATTCTCCGCGAAATATTGATGAAGAAAAAGGAAGAAAAGCAGGACTGGGAAGTACAGATATTCGCTGACAAATCGGTTTCATACCAAGAACTTTTCCAGGTGCTGGACCGTGTCAGACTTGCTGGTTTGACGAGAATTTCCCTCCAGGCCGAACCCCAACAAACCTCACCATGAACAGGCTAGAGCAACGACTGCTGGTAGCCGGACTGCTGGCCCTGCTCCTGCATGGCGCTGCCCTGTCCTGGCAACTGAACCATGGCCGGGTCTCGCTGCCTACCCCTCTACCCGTCCAGCGTATCGAAGTGTCCCTGGGGACAACAAGGGAGGTTACCAGACAACAACCACCAGAAGCAAAACAGGTTCAACAGCCAAAAAAAAAGAAAGATATTTTGCCCCAGGCCAAGGTTGACAAACAATCCCCTGCCCTGAAGCCGAATTTTCTTCCTGACAACAAACCACAACCACAGCCAAAGCCGGAACAACAAAAAATTGTTTCGTCCCATGAAAAACAGAGCGTTGACCCGCCACCGATTCCTGAAAAAGAAACGTCTGTGGAACATCAGCCTGTCCTTGAACTTGCGGCAACATCTCTCAAGGCAGATATAGAGAACGAAAGTGCTCCAGGAAGTGCAACCGCCCGGGTTATCCGGCAGGCGACCCCTCTCTACCAGATCAATCCACCACCGCAATACCCTCGCCTGGCCCGGCGCCGCGGCCTTGAAGGTGTTGTGCTCCTTGAGGTCCTCATTAACGTCTCAGGAAAAGTGGCAGATCTCAGGCTCTTCAGCTCCAGTGGCCATTCTGTCCTGGATCGGGCGGCACAGAAAGCTGTTCGCCGCTGGCTCTTTACTCCAGGCACCATTGATGGCAGGCGGCACGAAATGTGGGTTAAGGTGCCGGTGCGCTTTCAGTTGAAGTGAGAGGACCACGGATCATCTTCTCCCCAAGGCTTTCATCGAATTCACCCTTTTCTGCAGATAGCTTCCCGATTTCCCTTTCTTTCCTATCCGGACAGACTCGGGCAGGGGAAAATCATGATAGAAAAAATTGTTATCAAAGAGATGAGGATCGTCAAAATGTTCCCGGCCCACCAGGCGAATGGCATGATGGCCACGCTGCCGCATACTGCCGGTATCATGCAGGCCCATGGGAAAGAGCAACCAGGATTCCGGCCGGGATGAGTCATAGGCAATTCCCTGCCCATCAAAAAGGCTGCGAAACATCCTTTCCCGGTACGGTAGCATCTCCAACTGCTCATAGGGAAGAAGTTCATAGGTCTGATCAGCGTTAACACCGGAAGAGGTTGTTATGCCTGCCATCTGATGATTTCCGCTTCTAATCTGAAAGAGAAAATGCTCATTTTCACCGCGCTCCGGTAAATCCACGGGAGCAAAAACGTCCAGGGCAAAACTCTTTTCTTTCACGCCCTTCACTTTTTTCCTGTCCGGCACAAAAAAATGGTAACAGCCGCAGTTCTGGACAATATCAAGAAAAACAGGCTGTCCCTGCCAATCCAGGGTGTAACGGAAAGTGAGCCCGTCAAGATGGCCTTGTTCCAGCCAGGAAACATCCGGGCCTTTTCTGTTGGCAAACCAGATAACATAATTAACCTGCAAGGCTGGATACCCACGGAGCATGGTCTGTGACAGATAGTAATAAACCGCCGGCCGTTCCGAATTAACCGTAATAGAGTCACCATCCCAGCCTACCCGGCCGAACTGATCATCAGTTCCGGCAACCTCCTGGCTGATGACCGGCGCATAGTTCTCAATCAGCCGCTTCCGATCACCGACTGACACCAATGGCAGACGAAGCGGGTTGGCAAGGGATCGTCCGAGAATCATGGCAAGATTTTTTTCCGACAGCATGTTCCGGTCGGAATAGGCATAGAGCACATGGTTGCCCTGGGTCTCAAGCAGACCGGAGGGAGTGGCAAGCTGCTCAACGGTTTCCTGCTGAGCTTTGCTGGTCAGGTAAAGGACCGGCAGGGACGTAAGAGGATAAAGGCCCACTGTCCGCAGCAGCAGAGAGTATTCATCTTCTACCTGTTGTGCTTTGACCACCTGAGCAAAAAAATCCTTATGCTGCATATCGGCAGCCATCATCCGGGCTGAAACCTTACTGATATACGCCTTGAGTCGTCCAAGCTCCATGGCCCCGCCGGCATCATTGCAGAGCTTGGCCAGCGCTTCATCAGGCAGGCAGCTTACCTCCTGAAACCGAGCATCCAGATCCAGCCTCCGCATCTGTTCAATGAACTGTTTTTGTTCACTTTCCGATTCCGCCCTTAAGGACAGGGCCGTAAGAAAACGATTGGTCCGCAAGTAGGGAAAACCGGAAACCAGGGGAGCGCTGCTGTTGCGTACTCCATTTCGGGAAATCTCTTCCTCCATCAGCAGCCAGAAATTTTCAGCTGTTGTCTCATTGGCATGCTGAAAAGTAAATGTTGCCGCTGTTTGATGAGAAGAACATCCAGGCAAAATCGATAGGGTAACGCAGCAGAATAAAAGAATTTTAAATGGTAA
>JAGHCC010000017.1 GCA_021160685.1 Desulfobulbaceae bacterium
AAACGACCGGTCAATCCTATGAGTTCGACATGACCGAAAAGGCCCAGTTCTTCCGAGTCAGGCGTTAGTTGCCTCCAGGGAGAGAAGCACGCGGCGGTTGCAGCCATCCCGAAGCGCTGGGTTGCCCCTTCCAACCCAGCGCTTCTTTTTCTCCTACGGCAGAACCGAAGGGTTCATCTGAAAATCAACGAAGGCGGAAGAAGCGTAACGGCGTAATAGCATAATGCGTGACGTGGAAAAGATAAGATTTCCATACGACGGCTTGAGGACAAGCCACACTACCCATCCCTTGGGGACGGAAGCTATAGGGCACGTTGTCCCAACACACCGAAAGAAGAGGCAAATAATTTGTGGTCGTCTGAGAACAGAATGCTCTATTTGGGGCTTTCCCTTCCCTTATCAGCCCCTTTTGAGGGCAGAAATTGGATGGATGCTTCCCTTATTTAGAGAGTAAAGATATCCCCACGGGTGCAGTATGCCTTGGAAGTTCGAACGCAATTTCGCTCCAGGTTGGTATAAAATCCGCGCTCTGGAAACCTGGAATCCTTTAGAAGTGTACTCCCAGCCCACCCAAGGTTCAATGAGGCCTTCTATCTCTGATACTGCCCCCTCTTTCTCCTCTTCGTTTGGAGCGGAGAAATCCGCAGCCAGAGCATGAACAGGCAAATACCCCTCGTCCCTGTTTTTTTCTTTCCACTCAAGAATCACGTGCTCGTCCGAGCCGGCTTTCTCTGATGTCCATTTCCATCCATCCCCCCAGGTTATTGTGGTTGTAGATTTATCGTCTGGCTCTAGGCATATGAGACAGACACGCCCCCATCCGTAGCCCCGCTCGCCACCTAGTTGAAGAGAATTTAGGGCTTCTTCCCAATTTTGTACATATCTGAAAGCATCGTTTGAGCACTCCTCCAGATTCTCTCGAACCCACAAATCACCTATCAGGTAAACCGGAGCGCCTTCTCGGGTAAAGGGCATGATGTATTCGATTTGATGTAACATCCCTTCACTAGCGATGCGTTCGCTCGCGGTCAGCGCGGTACGAGCCATACCGTTTAGATAAAGGTAATCCCAATAATAAGCCTTGGATTCCTTTTGCCAAGGAAAGTGGGGTGACCATTGCCCGCTATTGTTCTTTTGGCCCTGAGCAGGCCATAGGTAGCCAAAGCGGAAACATTGTTTCAGGGCTTCTCCCACCTGTCGATAAGCATTGGAGTCGCTGCCCCATCCGGCCATCTGAACGATGCGCGCCGTCAGCGCACCCCAAAGAACCTTTCCGGGCACATAACGGCGTGTCTGCATCAGATTGCCCACTTTCCGCCAGCCGATGTGCAGAGGGCTCTTCAGTTGAAAGACCAGGCGATAGTGTGTCCAGGTCATACGACCTCCTTCCTTTTTCTCATAGAGACACGAAGGGTACGTTTTATTCTTCCTCTTTTAGCGCCTTCGCATGATAGCGGGCATAGATCAACGTTTGCTCATACAGGTCGCGGACGAGGAGAAGGGTATCGAGGGTGTTGCCTGCAACGTTGTCTGAATAAAACTTGAGCGCCGCTTGAGCATCATCAGGCACCGTTTCGTCCGTAAATACTGGTAAAACTTTGAGTGCTTCGAGGAATTGTACCCGGATACTCGGCGCCACTTTCGCCTCTTCACTACTACGAGAATACAGGAATAGCATACAGGCATACACCCCTCGGGCTTGAAGCACACCTAAGGCCTTAGTAGCCAGACGTTCCAAGGTGTCTATTCGCTTTTTCTGTAAGGCCTGCACATCGTGTTGTGTTTCTGTCTGATTTTTCCTTCGCTTTTTGGCCTCGTTTTCGGCTTCCTCTTGAGCCTTCTTCAACACATCTTGCACGATAGCTTGGGCTTGCCTAGCAGCTAACTTGTCTAAATTCAAAGTGCTTGTTGCCATGCCACCACCTCCAAAGAGATTTTGGGTTATTCTCCTTCCTTACCGTCTCTGTGTCCTACTGGTATTCCTCCAGAACACCTCTATTCTTCACCTCGCAGTGGCTAATCCTTTGAATCCGTCCAAAGCCCCGCGTGCCCATACCGCCTACGCCCAAGTGTTCGGCCCATTCAAGGCCAAATAATATGAGATCGAAAGGGTTGCCCCATTTCAAAGTTTGAAGAACGTGTCTGCATGCTTTATGCGCCTCTTTCACTTGCTCCCAATACTTATCCTGGCGTTCCTTAAACTTGGCCTCGGGCTCATCGTCGCCACGCGAAGGCCGTTTTGATATGTAACCCAATTGACGTAGAGCCTTTTCGGATTCTGTTTCTGAGTCTGGAATCTCTCCAGCAAGTGTTTCTTCTATGTTCTGGCATATCTCTTGCCAGCGTTCTTTGTTTGGAAATGCCCCCTGATAGTCGCTCACCACCACATCCATCCACAGCACCGTAGCGCGGGGGATGGCCTCGTAGGTGAAAAGCGCGCCTTCTTCGGCTGCGCCCGTTTCGGGGTTGATAGCTACCGAAGTGCGTACTTCCAGGTTGCTATTGACGATTTGGGAGAAGAGTCCGTCTGAGACTAGAACGACGCGATTGCGGATGGGATCGGGGAATTTGTCGTTGAAAACTTCTTCGGGATCCCATCGATCATTTTCTGTATCCCGCTCGACCATTAGCCAACCTAGGTTTAGATAGTTGTGTGAGGAAAGCGATTGCGGCCACTTGGCTTTGCCTTCCTCATTTTTGTCAACTTCAAACAGCTTGGCTAAATCATTATTCGGTCGAAAACCCGCATCGTGTAAAGCGGTCGGGCTTGTCACCCACACGGGGCCAATCATGGAATACACGGGGAAGAGCAAAATGCGGGCGTCGCCGATGGTCACCACGCCCATCCGGCCGCCCTCTTTGTCCCGCGCGTGGCCGAAGGTGTAGCAGATGGGACAGGTAGGTTGGGCACAATGGGTTTTGCTCTGACCTGCACACTGAGGTTTACCGTAACGGTACGCGGCGTAGGCGCGAATCATACCGTGCAGGCTGGTTCCGGGGATCTTAGGTAGACGGGTGCCGGGTTCCCGCACAATGGGATTATCCACCCGTCCCAGTCGGGTGCCTCCGGTGCCGATATGCACGGGGTCAACAGTAAGCAAGAAGTAACGGTAGGTCTTTGGATCATGACTCATCATAGTGCCTCCTTATTGAGTGCTTGCACGTTCTTTCATAATACCGTGGAATATTTCAACAGCGTCGGCAATCCAGCCCTGTGCAGCGTAGTCCACCCACGCATCCAGCGGCTCTTGCCGCCACGGCTCAGTGCGCCATTCCAGGTTGATAAGCACATCGCGACAGAACCGCCGGAAAGTCTCGTCTCCAGGCGCGGCGTGCCATTCCTCCCGTTTGGTTTCGATGAGGGAGACCAAGGCATGGATTTGGGATTCGCTGGTGTGCTTTTGCAAGGTGCGCCAGATGCGCTCAAGGGTTTCGATATGGTCGAGGAGATACGGACGACGCGCCAAGCCGCAGCGTTGGCCTTGGTTGTTATAAGCAATTTCGAAACGATCGGCTCCCACAGTAAGCCACTGGAAGTCAAAGGTGGCCGGGGTGAAGTAGATAATATCGCCGGGCTTCAGTTCGCATGCATGGACGAGCCAAGGATGATCAGGATTCCACGGGTTACCCAAATCGGTCTTGTAGTAGCGATTGCGGTCTGTGGGTTCATCGGAAGTGGCTAAAAACACATAAGGATACCAGCGATCTTCGGTCCGACCGTCACCCATGACCGCGGGAACATACCAGGTTAGTTGCCGCCCATTTTTTTCAAGTTCAATCTCGTACCAGCGAGCAAACTGGCCTTGGGCATCATCCCCGAACCGTTGAGGTAACGAACCACCCTCATCCGGCTGGGTATGTTTATTAACTACCTGCCACTCCCTTACATCCGCCACTTGCTCCAACATCCTCCGTCCAGTGTCCAGGATGATCCGTAAAGGCTGGTGAGAGTCCGCGAAGACTATGCCTAGGTGCAGGGGCAGACGGTTGCGCACCTTGCCCATCTCCCGCTCGTATTTGGCCTTGATAGCCTTTACTACCTCGAAGACTTTATCTGCAGGCACCAGGGCCATGAAGGTACGGGGCTCCGCGAGAATGGGGATGAGGGGAGTGTAGTGATCTTTCAGGTACTGAACATCGCTCTTGTTGGCAATGGTAAACGTCGCCACGGGTTGCCCAGGCCGTCCGTGTTCGGAGGGCTCATAGACCTGCAAGGGCTCTCCGAGTAGGGATTGGACAATTTTACGGAATGAGCCCTCATATACATTGTCCAGATAATCAATGTTTTCGATGATCCAGAAACCACCATGCTGAGGAAGCAATTGCCCTTTCTCATCTTTGGCATCCTCCGGCACCCATAGCACAGCCACCTTGCGGCCTTGGATTTCCAGTTCGTAGGCGTGATAGGGGCCGAGGCTTTCTTTGTCCTTGGGATTCGTGAGGGTTACCGTACCTCTAAGGAAGATGCGGGGGCGTTTGGTCAGACGACCTTCGGTCTCCTCGAGCGTTTTCTCCCAGAACTTCCGCGTGGTCTCCCAGATGCGGCGCAGGCGGGCAAAGGAGGGGTTTTTGGCTACTTTGTCTTCAGTGTGACCGTTCTGGTCATTTGGGGTGCGCACCGCGAGGCTGCGCACCAGGGTCCCATCCAGCCAGTGGGTCAAATCGAAAGTACCTGTAATAAGCGCAACCCGACGGTTCGTGTCGGCCACTTCGTCGAGCCAGATAGTAGAACTCAAGTTTTTAGTTGCCCATCCTTGGGCCCTATCTTCTCGCCTCTTTTCACAGATATCACACATCCCACGCTGGAGAGCTTTATGCGAAGGACCCTGCGGACGTAAACCGCAGACGACACAGCGTTCCTGAGGCTTGGGAAGATTGCACCATTGGGCGGCGACCCACTGCGGGTCTGATTGGAGTACCGGCGTCTCTTTTAGATGTTCCCCCACAGGAGGCAGCTTGGACTGGCCATCCCAAGGGTCATCGTCTAAATGAAACTTCGGCACGATTTCGCCTTGGAGAGCCAGGCACGGGTCGTCCTGCACTGTTCCCTGACGAAAGCGTTCCAGAATGAGTTCTCGCAGAGTTTGGGCGTTGCGCTCAGAATCGCTCAGCCCAAGAAGGTTCTCAAGATCCGGCACCACGAAGACGGGGCCGTTTTCATCCCGATAGACTTCCAGGGCCAGGGGGTACTCTTCTTCCAGCAGGTTCCGCACCTTATCCCAGGCGTTCTGAAGCAATTCCTGCCGAGCCTTCAGGTCGGGGATAGAAAAAGCAGAAAGGAGGTACTCCAGACCGTTGGTGCGAATGGAAAGGAGGCGCCATTGCACATCTTTAGGTTCTCGTTGCTCACCTGTAATGGTACACCGACTGATCTCTGCCTTGTATAGCGCAGCAACAATCGAAGACCAGTCCCAAAGAGTGACTTCGTTAATGGGACGGCGGGCGTCACCGGGGGCTGTTTGCATGTTTTCCTTGAAAATTTGTATCGCGTCTTTCCTTTTTGAGGGGAAATTCAGAGTAGTTTTTATTATTGCTTTCAGCTTTTGGTTGAGGTTTAAGAAATCTCCTGAATACCATCCAAAAGGAGAAGCATACCCGCAAGATTGTCCTCCATCCGCTTTATCTTCTTTCTCCATATGAGCAGATTTGTGAGCACACCCCAGTATTCCAGCAAGGTATGTTAAATCACTCCCAAGGACTTTTTTGAAATCGCCATACTTTTGGGCAACTAGTGGTCTTCCCCACAGTACCAATTCTTTCACGGAAGCAAGCCCACAATTAGAATGGATGATCTTAAAAGAAGGAAACTGAGTTTGAATATTTTGTAAGGTTTTCCATAAAGCCATTTGATGCTTAGCTTCTTCCAAACGAGCACATTGCCCTATTTTGGAAGAAAGATTTCTCCAATAAGATAAGGTTTGCAGATCGTTTGGACTAAAAACAGCTTTATGAGGATTAACATGTGGACTCCCCTGGCAATTTTTGGCGTTAAATCC
>JAGHCC010000325.1 GCA_021160685.1 Desulfobulbaceae bacterium
GCTGGCCAATGTTGCCGGGGCTTCCAGCTCCATGTCACTGATCCGCAGACTTTTTTCCCCTATCGGACAACTCTGGCTTTACTGCGGGCCATTATGCGTTTGTATCCCGACGAATTCCGTTATAAAGAACCGCCCTATGAGTATGAGTTTGAAAAACTTCCCCTGGATTTGATCCTGGGTGATCGCCGGCTGAGAAAAGCGCTGGAGCAGGGGGCGGATATTGTTGCTCTTGAAAAGAGTTGGCAAGAGGAACTCGATAAGTTCGATTTGATGAGAAAAAAATATTTTTTGTATGATTGAGAAGGTAATGGGGCAATTACGAATTGGGAATTACGAATTAGGAATTTGAATGAAGTTATCTCAAGAGAAAACACCATAATTCGTAATTCGTAATTCGTAATTTCTAATTATTAACCCCTCTTCACGGAGAGAATCATGACTCGCTTTCAACCTGTTATTTTGGCCGGGGGAACCGGCTCCCGCCTCTGGCCACTGTCCAGGGAGCTTTATCCCAAGCAGCTTCTGAACCTGACGGAAAACTGCTCATTGTTGCAAAGCACCTTGAAACGGGTGGCTGGCCTGGAAAATACTCTGCCACCCATCGTGATAGCGGGAGATTCTCATCGCTTTATTGCCCTGAGTCAGATCAGGGATGTTGACGAGGTCAAGGATTTCACCCTGATCCTGGAACCGGTGGGAAGAAATACAGCGCCAGCAGTTTATGCGGCGGCCTGTTACGTTGAAGAGCGGACAGAGGATGAGCAGGAGACCGTGCTCCTCGTCATGCCGGCTGATCATCTGATTAGGCATAAGAATGAATTCCAGGAAAGTGTCAGAAAGGCCGTTGAACTTGCTGAAAAAGGGATGCTGGTCACCTTTGGCATTCAGCCCCAGGCTCCTGAAACCGGCTATGGCTATATCGAACAGGGTGAGAATAATATGGTGAAGTCCTTTGTCGAAAAGCCTGACCTTGAAACCGCCAGAGAGTATCTTGCCGCAGGGAATTTTTTTTGGAACAGCGGCATATTTGCCTTCACCTGTTCCACTTTAATCCGTGAAATGGATCACTGGTCGCCTGAGACCGGTCTGGCCATGCGCGAGGCCGTGGAGATGGGCAATGACGATCCTCCATTTTTCAGACTGCGAGCCCAGAGCATGATGGCGGCGCCCAGTGATTCCATCGACTATGCCCTCATGGAAAAATCGGACCGGGTGGCCGTGGTTCCGGCTGATCTCGGCTGGAGTGACATTGGCTCCTGGAAGGCTTTGTGGGAGGTTTCAGACAAAAATGATGGTGGTAATGTATTTCAGGGCGATGTTATGGCGGAGGATGTTAAAAACTGCCTGATTCGTTCCGAACAGAAACTGGTTGCTGCGGTGGGGCTGCGTGACACACTGGTGGTCTGCACTGCTGACGCCGTGCTGGTTGCGCCCATGGATCGTTCCCAGGATGTCAAAAAAATCGTGAATCGTTTAAAGGCAGAGGGCAGAGAAGAACATCAGCTCCACCTCACGGTTTACCGGCCCTGGGGCAGCTATACCATCCTGGAAGAGCAGCCCGCCTTTAAGATTAAAAGAATCACGGTGAATCCCGGCGTTAAATTATCCCTGCAGATGCATCACCATCGTTCCGAGCATTGGGTCGTAGTGAAAGGCACCGCCAGGGTGACCTGCGGCGATGATATTTTTCTGCTCCTTGAAAATCAGTCATCCTATATTCCCTGTGGAGAAAAGCATCGGCTGGAAAATCCGGGTGTCATCCCCCTTGAACTGATTGAAGTGCAGAATGGCAGTTATCTCGGCGAGGATGATATTGTTCGTTTTGATGATGACTACGGCCGTGAAGGCTGATTGTTTTGCAGGATTTTTTGTCTTCAGATACCCTTCCTCGAATCGGTTCCGCCGATCCTCTTGATGAGTATTCTTTTTATGATATTCCTGTTCATTGCCCCTATGGTCTTCCAAAGATGGCGGTGTATCATCAAAATAGATTTGCAACTGTTGACAATGAGAGTATGGCCACCTTTTTTGATCGAGGTTTCCGGCGTAATGGCAACATCATGTATTCCATGGCCTGCCCGGACTGCCGGGCCTGCATTCCGATTCGTCTCAAGCCTGGAGACTTTCGTCCGAACCGCAACCAGAAAAGGGTTTGGAAACGGAACCGGGATGTGTCCGTTGAAATGGTTCCCTTACGGATAACCGGTGAAAAGCTTTCTCTGTTGGAGAAATTTTTGCGGCTACGCTATTCGTCCAGGGAGAATTCAGCCCTGGGCTATTATAGTGATTTTTTTATTAATTCACTGACTCATACCAGAGAAATAATCTACCGGATTCAGAACCGATTGATCGGTGTGGCTCTTGTCGATGTGGGGAAGAATTTTTTGAACGGGGTCTATTTTTATTTTGATCCGGACGATCATAAACGCAGTCCGGGAACCTTTAATATCCTTTATCTCCTTGATTTTTGTCAGCAACACCACATTGAGCATTTTTATCTTGGTTTTTTGATCAGAGAAATTCAGGCCATGAGCTATAAGCAGAACTTCAGACCTCATTATTTGCGGATAAACAATATCTGGCAGAGATTTGACCGTGGGGAAAAGAAGCCGGTTTGAGCCCTGTTACCGCAGATGAAAGTTGGATTTCACCACCTATCTGATTTTTTTGCCAATTAATTCCTTTACCCGGGTAATCTCTCCGGGGATGAATGCTAATTTTGCATGCCAGGGAGTCGATATTTTTTCTTCAACACCCTTTATTATTGAATATATCAATCATTTATTGACCTTTAATGTGCCTAGTTGTAAAATGTATTATTTCTTCATGAGGACATGAATTCAAAAAAAGTCTTCGCAAACGTCATTTTTACATGGGAGCAATTAAATATGAAAAATCTAAAATTATATTTCGCTATTCTTTCCATCTGCATGTTTTGTTCAGTCCAGGCTCAGGCTGTAACGCTCTCTATTGGCGACGCAGACGGTTTTGGTTATGGTAAAGCAGAGGGTTTTGTGGGTGTAGATAAGGCGCCTGCCGAAAGAGCCGGTGATCGAGCAATCCTTGACATGGGAGATCTTTTACCTGACCTAAATGGAAACGGTTTTTTAGGGGCGGGAGGAGGTGATGATTTTGACAATCAATCTGCTGCCGAAAAAGAAGACACCGGGGAAAGTAGTGGCCAGAAATGGACAGACGTCTCCTTGTCGGAATCCTGTGATGAAAGCCCTGGCCTGGCAGATGATGCTGTTTTTGTTTTTCGTTTTGATGCACCGGTAGCAGGCGAAACTGATTATGGCAGAGATCACTTCATCAATCTTGTTCATGGTGATTATGATGTTGATCCAATGACTATAGAAATAGAGGGAAAGGTTGTTGACCTAGTGGGAAATCAGGATCCTATTAAAGATGGTTTCATCTCGAGAGCCTACGCCACTGTCAGCTGGGATGATATGAAAGATGGCGAGATTGTGGTGAATGTCGTGGCTCCAAATGAGCCCTATGTAGCCTTTGACTACATCCTGTTGGATGTTACACCGTTGTCTATCCCCAATCCCAACCCAACCACCATGTTTAATCTGTTGCTTAACGACTAGTCTTGCTGACTTGCATATTGTCACATCACATTATTTTTTGGAATCTTTCAACAACCGATAGTCGCCTCTGATAAGAAATCGCTTTTCAGCATCCTGCTGGAAAGCGGACAAAATAAGAGCGATTCACAACAATTATCCCGTTTTTTTTATCCTAGTGGCCACTTTGAAAATAGGCCACTAGGATTTTTTTTATAAAATTATCGTCTATATATCCCTCCTTCCTTCTTCAGCATTGCCAATACTTTGGCTCTGAAAATATCCGCTCTGTTTTCTTCGAGTCGCAAAATGAATGGCCTCCGTTATTTGCGGTCATAGTCTGATCCTGTTGCAAAAAAAAGGATTACCGGCTAAATTCGAAACCGATTTGTGTAATATTGAGGCGCAAAGGGACAGAGGGCCAAAATGAAAGTGATTCTTGCCAAAACAGCCGGATTCTGTATGGGAGTCCGCCGCGCCGTAGACGCCACCATGGACCTGGTAGAGCAGGGCACGGGTGAAATCCATACCCTTGGCCCCCTGATCCACAATCCTCAGGTACTGAAGTATTTAAGGGACAATGGGGTCGATATCCTGACGGAGGTTCCCGAAAAAGTGTCGGGAACCATCGTTATTCGGGCTCATGGGGTGCCGCCTCTTCAGGAAAAAAAGCTTAGCGAGTCCGGGGCGATGATCAAGAACGCCACCTGCCCGAGGGTGATCAAGGTTCAGGTCATCATCAAAAAATATCGACAACAGGATTGTTTTACGGTGATTATTGGCGATAAAAATCATGCTGAGGTTGACGGTCTGCTGGGCCATGCTGATTCCAGGGGAATTGTGGTGAGTAATGAAGAGGATGTGGACGCATTGCAAATTTCAGGCCCCTATATTATTGTCAGCCAGACGACCCAGGACCAGGAATCTTTTGCAAGGTTGAACGAAATGATATTAGAGAAATTTCCGGACGGCAGGGTGTTTAACAC
>JAGHCC010000334.1 GCA_021160685.1 Desulfobulbaceae bacterium
CCTCAAGGCCATTATTGCCTTTGCCCTTCGACATCCGGATATCTGCGCAGATTTCAGCGATTACATCAAAGAAATAGCCGAGCAACTCTAGACCATCAGCCCCATGATCTTTCTCGAGGTGGCGGTTGGCGCGCCTATCAGCCAAACACTCACCTATTCTTTTGACGGAGAACAAAAACTTACGCCGGGTGTGCGTCTACTGGTTCCTCTGGGCCCACGGCAGGTCACCGGTTACCTGCTGGGGCAGGTGGATCAGGTCCCGACAGACCTAAAAATCAGACCCATCACCGATATTCTTGACCAAACACCAATTTTCCCCGAAAGCCTCATTCCCTTTTACCGCTGGATCGCCGATTATTATCATTATCCCATTGGTGAGGTGATTAAAGGCGGGTTGCCCGGCGGTCTCACCAGCCAGAGCGGCCGGGAGGTCATTCTCACCGAAACAGGGCAAAAGGAACTTGCCGAAGCGAGCCATGAGGCAGCATGGCTGTCCGAACTGCTGACCAAAAAAAAACTCTCTCCGGCAATGGTTCGTAAAATCAGAAAAGCCAAAGACAAACGGCTTCTTCTCAAGTGGGAGAAGGCTGGCTTTATCTGTATCAAACAGCTGATCATCGCCTCCACCAGTAAACCAAAGCTTGAGACCTGCGTGACCCTGATCAGCGAGCCGCCTTCCGAAGAAAAACTCAAACCATCCGAGCAAAAAACCCTTGGTCTTCTCTCTGATTTGATCTCTACGGACGAACAAACTATTCCCAGAAGAGAACTCACAAAAATTTATAAAGGTGCGGGCCGGGCTTTAAAAGGACTGGCAGAGAAAAAAATCATCTTTTTCACGGAAGAAGAGGTTTACCGTGATCCCTTTGGCGAACGTCCCCCTGTTTTTGAAAAACCGGAGACGTTGACCGGAGAGCAGCAACAGGCCCTTGCCCAACTCATCCCGGCGGTCAAAGAAAAAAAATTCAAACCCTTCCTGCTCCATGGCGTCACCAGCAGCGGCAAGACCGAGGTCTACCTGCGGGCCGCAGCAGCAGCTCTGGATCTTTCCAGATCCGTACTGATCCTGGTGCCGGAAATCGCCCTGGCAACCCAGCTTGAAGGCCATTTTTTCTCACGCTTTGGCGATGAAGTTGCAGTGCTGCACAGCGGCCTGTCCAGCGGCCAGCGCTTTGACCAATGGCAACGGGTCATGCGCGGCCAGGCCAGGGTTGTCATCGGCGCCCGCTCAGCCGTTTTTGCCCCTCTGGCAAACCCGGGCATCATTATTGTGGATGAAGAACACGATTCTGCCTACAAGCAGGAAGACTTCCTGCGCTATCAGGCCCGCGACCTGGCCATTCTGCTGGGCAGTCAACAAGGCTGTCCGGTTCTGCTCGGGTCGGCCACCCCGTCTCTGGCAAGCTTTCAGAATACTCAACAAAACAAATACGCCCTTCTCAGCCTGAGTAAACGCATCATGGAGCGGCCTCTGCCAAAAGTAGAGATTGTTGATCTTCGCAAAATCCCCAAGGTTGCCAATAAACCGCCCCTGTTTTCTCCGGAACTCCTCCAGGCCCTGCGTCATAATCTGGACGCGCAGGAGCAATCCATTATCTTTCTTAACCGGCGGGGATTTGCCAACCTAATGATCTGCCGGGACTGCGGCAACAGCGTCCAGTGCCGTCATTGCCACATCAGCCTGACCCTGCACAAAAAGGCCGGCATCCTGGCCTGTCATTATTGCGGCTACACCACGAAAAGCGCCATTATCTGTTCCCATTGCGGCTCAAGCCGGGTAAGAGAAGTGGGTTTCGGTACAGAACGGGTGGAAAAGGAATTGCAAAGCCGTTTTCCTCAAGCCCGTATTGCCCGGCTCGACCGGGATACAACGCTTCAACGGACAAGTTACCTGCGTATCCTTAAAAAAGTCTACCGGAATGAGATTGATATTCTCATCGGCACCCAGATGATTACCAAGGGATATCATTTTCCCAATATGACCCTGGTAGGCATTATCTGGGCCGACGCGGGACTGGGCATGCCGGATTTCAGGGCCGGAGAGCGAACCTTCCAGCTCCTCTCCCAGGTCACGGGACGAGCCGGACGTGGCGAGAAACCGGGCAGGGTCATCATTCAGACCAATCAGCCGGACCATTACAGCATCACCACGGCAAGGGAACATGACTACCACGCTTTTTTTGAAAAAGAACTCGGAATTCGCGCTGCACTGCAATTCCCGCCCTTCTCCCGACTGATCAATCTGCAATTCAGCGGCGAAAACGAACATCAGGTCCAGGACGCGGCCCAGCAAACCGCAAAGATTGCCCAGACAGTAAGCAAAAAGAATTCAGTCACCCTGCTTGGGCCGGCCCCGGCGCCGCTTTCCCGCCTGCGTAACCGTTACCGCTGGCAGCTGCTTTTAAAAGGCGCAAATCTCGGCGGTCTGCACAGGGTTGCCGTCCATCTCCAGGCAAATCCGCAAGGGGCGATCCGCTCGGGCAAGGTAAAACTGTCCATTGATGTTGATCCGGAAAGTATGATGTAAATTAGAAGTCAGGAGTCAGGAGACAGAAAACAGAAGGCAGAATATTATGTAATATGCTGATCTTGATTCTAATTTAACATAAATATAATTTGAAATATGGCTTCCCAGGCATTATTGTATATCCCTTAGTGAATCAATTTTATAAAAAATAGTAAACAGATCAAATAAATATGTCATTACGCGAAATTTTCACATACCCGAATCCGGTGCTGAGAAAAAAAGCCGAGCCTGTCACCGAGTTTGGCGAAGAACTGCAGCAGCTCGTTAAAGACATGGCGCAAACCATGTACGATGCCCCGGGTATCGGTCTGGCCGCCCCCCAGATCGGCGTATCGAAACAGGTGGTAGTGATGGATAACACCGACAAGGACGAGGAAAATCAGCTCATGGTGTTGATTAATCCTGAAATCTTAAGCGGAGAAGGCAGCCTGACCGATAAAGAAGGCTGTTTAAGCGTTATCGATTTTGAAGCCAAAGTTAAAAGATTTTCCCATATCTCTGTCCGCGCCCAGGACATGGAAGGGAAAACAAATGAATTCGAGGCGGACGAATGGTTTGCCCGGGTGATCCAACACGAGGTCGACCACCTCAACGGGGTTCTATTCATCGACAGAATCAGTTCCCTGAAGCGGGCCTTGTACAAAAAAAAGAGAAAAAAGCAACTCCAGAAGGAAGCGTTGGAGGCAGCCTGAGGCACATTCAATGGCAGAAATCAATCGCATCATCTTCATGGGGACTCCGGCCTTTGCCGTGCCCACCCTCCAGTCCCTGATCGACCATGGCGAAAACATTGTCACAGTCATCACCCAGCCCGACAGACCTAAAGGCCGGGGACGCAAGCTGACCCCGCCACCGGTCAAGATCCTGGCCGAAAGCAAAAATATTCCTGTCCTGCAGCCGACAAAAATAAAAACCGATTCCTTTCATGAAACTCTTGTAAAGCTTGCCCCTGATCTTATCATCGTCACGGCCTATGGACGCATCCTGCCCGGCCACATCCTGAATCTGCCGCCACTTGGCACCATTAATGTCCACGGCTCCCTGCTGCCGAAATACCGGGGCGCCGCTCCCATCCAGTGGGCGGTTATCCGTGGTGAATCTGAGACCGGGGTGACCATCATGCAGATGGATGAAGGCATGGACACCGGCGATATGCTGTTAACAGCCACACTTAAAATTTCACCGGAAGATACGGCTGGCAGTCTGGCCGAAAAAATGGCAATCCAGGGCGGTATCGTCTTGTGCCAAGCCCTTGATCTTCTTCGACAGAACCTGCTTCTACCGCAGAAACAGGATGATTCCCTGGCCACCCCAGCCCCCCCTCTTTCCAAAAAAGACGGTGTGATCGACTGGACAAAATCCGCCTCTGAAATCAGCTGCCTGATCCGGGGACTCGACCCCTGGCCCACCGCCTATACGATGTATCAAAATAAATGGCTGCGATTTTTTCGACCGCAGGTGATCAGCGGTGATTCCCCGGAAGCCCCAGGGACACTCTGCCGGGCCGACAAAAACGGTCTGCTCATTCGCTGCGGC
>JAGHCC010000047.1 GCA_021160685.1 Desulfobulbaceae bacterium
CCATTCTCAGGGGCCTCCTGCTCGCAGGCGGCTTCTGGCTGATGAACGCGTTCCCCGCCTCCTGGTGGTTCATTGTCTGGCTTTTTCTCCTATGCTTCAAGCTCTTTACTCTCTACGTCTCACCCTATGTCATTGAGCCCCTGTTTAACAAATTTACGCCCATTGAGGATAAAAAGCTGGAGAAGAAGATCAAAGATTTAATGGAAAAGGCGGGGCTGTCCGTCTCCAGAGTCTTTACCATGGACGGTTCCCGGCGCAGCCGTCACGGCAACGCCTATTTCAGCGGCATCGGCAAGACAAAGAGAATCGTACTCTTTGATACCCTGCTTGAAAACTCCCATGACGACGAAACCCTGGCCATCCTGGCCCATGAAGCCGGCCACTGGAAAAAGAAGCATATCGTCAAAAAACTGATCGTCATGGAACTCATCTCTTTCGTGGGAATTTATGCTGCCTGGTGGCTGGTCCAGGGAAATCTTCTTGTCGATCTGTTCGGTCTGGACCAGGCAACCCTGTGGAGCAAGCTGCTGCTGGCCGGCTTTCTCGGCTCCCTTCTCGCCTTTCCTTTCAAACCGCTGTCAACCTGGTCTTCCAGACGCCACGAATGGGAAGCGGATGATTTTGCCGTTCAACTGACCGGGACGCCGAAAGCCCTGGCCCGGGCCCTGATCCGGCTGGGACGGGATAACCTGGCCAATCTCCACCCTCATCCCTGGTACGTTGCCTTTCATTACAGTCATCCGCCGCTTACCCGGCGGGTGGAAAAACTCCTGGGAATGTAACCATGCCGTCACAACCAACTTGGCGCCAAACCTCGGCTGTTTACCATGACCGGGCTGATGAATATGATCAGTGGTTTGAGGGAAGCCTTCTTTTTGATATTGAGTTGGCCGCCATTAACGGTCTGGCAACCAAAACATTTGAGCCCCGGCTGGAAATCGGCGTTGGGCCGGGACGTTTTGCCGAGCGACTTGAAATTACTTTCGGTGTTGATCCGGCCCTGGCGCCACTGCATCTGGCCCGAAAACGCGGGGTTCATGCCTGTCAGGCCGTGGGTGAGAATCTGCCCCTGGGGAACCAGAGCGTGGCAACGGTTTATCTGCTCCTCACTCTCTGCTTTTTGAATGATCCCTGCCAGGTCTTTGCTGAAATCAATCGCTGTTTACGGGACAAAGGCCACCTGATCCTGGGAATGGTGCCTGGCTCCGGCCCCTGGGGACAGGATCTGAATTTGAAAAAAAAGAAAGATCATCCTTTTTATCGATATGCCCGCTTTTACGAAATTGATGAAGTTCAGAAATGGCTGGCCGAGGCAGGACTGAAAACCGTGGAGATCCGTTCCAGCCTGTATCAGCCTCCAAACAAGGTCAGAACAGTGGAATTATCCCGCCAAGGAGTTGAAAAGGGCGCCGGATTTGTTGTGCTGGCGGCACAAAAAGAATAACAAAAAAATGGATGAAAATCGTGCTTATTGCCTGTCAAGCCAGGAACGACGTTCCTTGAGAAACTCGTTGGTCAAAAATGCCGCTCCTGCTACAATAAATGCGGTGGTGGCCACTGCCGGCACCCAGGACAGACTGTTTCTTCTTCTTTTTTCGACATGCTCAAATGGCGGCAAATCGCGTTTACAAAAACGGCAAACCAAGGCGTTGCTGTAAATTTCTTCTTTACAAAATGGGCATCTTCGATATTCCATATTTCGTAACCATTCACAGGGGTATCGTTTTGTAGCTCCTGCCTGCGGTAGAGCTACCTGTCAACTTCTAGCGTAGAATGATATTGGACGTACATCCAGAGACCGCTCGTGCTCGCGGGTCAGCGTGAATATATACTGTCAAGCATTTACAATTTGGAGGTTTTAGCTATTTCCCGGCATCAAGCCGAATATTTACTATATTTGTTATCTTTTTTCTTTTAAATTGTAAATATTCGGCTTGATAATAAATTATTGCAAAAACCACCGAAATGTAAATTTTGGATAACAGCAAAGCGGTGTCAGACCCATATTTGGACGATCAGGTCTGCGAGCGATATTGATTCATATGCGAGTAGGCCTGATCGTTCAAAGAGGTAAGCGAAGACTCCGTGGGGTGCTAGCCGAATATTTACTTTAAATTTGATAATTGTCCAGGAAGTCTCGTGGCTTGAGCACTTTGATTTTTTGATACCCGGAAATTTTCAATAAATGCTTATCTCCACTCACAATGATTTTGCTTTTGCCGGCAAGTGCGCAGGATATAAACATATTGTCATCCGGATCCTCGCAAACAGTGACTTCTAATCCAGAGGTGTCAACGATCTCTGCATAAATTGTGAATAACTCAAGAATTTGCTCAATATCAATTTCAGGGAATTTTTTCGATAGCTCTTCTGCAACTCGTTGATATTCTATCAGGATATCTTCTGATACTACAATTTGAATTTTGTCTTCTTGCCATGCTTTAAGAATCTGAGAGGGAGGCCCAGAGAAAAAAATACCAGATATCAAAACATTTGTATCCAGAACAATTCTCATTTTTTAGCTCGTACCTTTGCTATGGCATTTGCAATATCATTTTTTTTAAGCCCGACATTTTTTGCTGATTTACGTGCTTTTGCAATAAGTCCGTCGAATTCTTCGATCGTTGGTGGCGAGATATTTTTGAGTATTACAATATCTTTATCACCAAGGACGACAAATTGAGCTCCGGTCTTTAGATGCAATTTATTCCTTATGCTCTCCGGGATAACCACTTGACCCTTAGAAGACAATTTTGTTGTAGCGACACCAGCCATGATTTTACTCCTTTAAGTATTTTCTTACTGGTAAGATTTTACATTATTGTTTCCTTATTTACAAGTGGTGGGCTCACAAAATAACTACAAAAATAAGGAGCCGGACTTATTCATGCCGGTCTTTCAACTTTCTCATCATCTTGTTTTCCCGCCCGCCGGCCTGTCCAGGCCTGACGGACTGTTGGCCGTGGGCGGTGATCTCTCCGAAGCCCGTATTCTGCTGGCTTACCAGGCGGGCATTTTCCCCTGGTATTCCGAAGGCGATCCGATTCTGTGGTGGGCTCCGGATCCCAGACTTATTCTCATACTTGATGATTTTCATATTTCCAGGCGTCTTGGCCGTGAAATTCGCAAAAAAACATTCCGCGTCACCTTTGATCATTGCTTTGACAAAGTGATTGAGGCCTGCGCAACGATTCGACCGGAGACCTGGATTGTGCCGGAAATGGTTGAGGCTTACTCCCACCTTCATGACCAGGGGTATGCCCATTCGGTTGAATGCTGGCTCGACGACAGACTGGTCGGCGGCCTGTACGGTGTCTCCCTTGGCGGAGTCTTCTTTGGCGAATCCATGTTCTGCCGGGTCTCAAACAGTTCGAAGATCGCCATTGCCGCGCTCGTTGAAAGATTGAAGGAATGGAATTTTGATTTTATCGACTGCCAGATGAAAACAGATCATTTACTCAGGATGGGAGCCAGGGAAATTCCGGGGGCTGTCTTTTACGAATTGCTCAGCGCCAGCACTCAGCGTCCAACTCGCCTGGGAAACTGGTCCGACGCGCCGGATCAGCCTCCATCCTGACCTCATCCCAAAATCAGATTTTCTCCAGAAAAGATTTATTTATTTTCAACTATGAAGAAATGTCGAGTACGGGGAAATTATTTAAAAAATTTCAGCAGGGCATGCAGCGTTGTCATGGGATGAGGGGGACAACCGGGAATATAAAGATCGACAGGTATCAGACTGTTCAGATCGCCGACGATATCTTTACTCCCCCAAAATGGGCCTCCGGAGATGGGACAGCAGCCGCTGGCGATAACAACCTTGGGCGCTGGAACCGCTTCATAGGTCGAAAGCACAGCCGCCTTCATATTGTTGGAAATCGGTCCGGTAACGTGGATACCGTCCGCATGACGTGGGGAAGCCACAAAATCAATACCAAAACGTTGCAGGTCAAAAAAAGGTGTGCCCAGAACGTTGGTATCCGCCTCACAGGAGTTACATCCTCCAGCGGAGATCTGCCTGAGTTGCAAAGACCGGCCAAAGAGACTCTTAAAATGCTGTTTGGAGTGTTCAGCCAGGTCTGGTAAAGATCCGCTGGTCAACAGGGCTTCCCTGTCGGCAGTACCAAGTTCGAAGTTATTAGTAAAGGTAACGAATTTTCCCTGAGACTGGATCTCACACTGGCCACAGAAGGTACAGCGACCAAGGTCAATGACCATCTTTTCGGCATCAATGGCCTGCTGCGGACAGGCCTCTGCACATTGCCGGGCAAGTTCTTTATCGCAGTCCTGGTGGACGATGGGTAACCCACGGTAACGGGAATAAAGACTGATCGATTCTTTGGGATATTTAGTGGTTCTGTATCCCTGTTCCAGTCTATTCTGTATAACTTTTAACATGTACGTAAACCTTTAAATGTATCCTGTTTTTGTAACCGTTCACCGGGGGCTGTAAGTTTACAAAACCCACCGTCTTGTAAACATTTACCAGTGCCTTAGATTCGTTCGTTTGGGCTTTTGAACTATAGCCCCTCTATGCGAGAAGGCCCAAAGGGACGAAGATGAGGTGCTGGTGAACGTTTACCTATTTTTTACAGGTCAAATCCGCAATAAGAGAGGTTGAAGCTTTTATTGCAGAGCGGGAAGTCTGATATGCCCTGATTACGCAGGGACATGGCAAGTCCGATCCAGTTGTGGAAGGATGGATCCTTTACCTTATAGCGGAGAATTGAGCCATCTTTATCGGTCAACAGGCAGTGGGAGACTTCACCACGCCATGCCTCATTAATGGTAACCACAAAAGAATCCGGGGCAAGGGCGTAGACGGCGGGAACCGGGATGGATTCCGCATCAATCTCTTTTGCCAACAGTTCCGAAATGGAACTCAGAGAATGCGTGATTTCTTCACGCCTGACAGTGGCCCGGCTGTGGACATCACCAACAGTCCGCTCATTTTTGTTTGCCTCCACTAGATCGTAAGCTTCAGTAGGATAGGTGATCCGGGCATCATAGGGCAGTCCGCTTGCTCTTCCTGCATAGCCGACAAGACCCAGCTTTTCAGCGTTAGCCCTTGACACTGTTCCAGTATGTTCAAAACGGGAAAGTACTGTGTGAGCAGAGAAAAGAAGATCACAGACATTTACAATACCCGGAGTCTCGTCTGCAATCTTGTCACTTATGATCTTACGTTGTTCCTCAAGCACGGGAAAGGCAATCCCACCTGGCCTGACCAATCCTTTACCGAAACGATTGCCTGCCATGGTGAGCATCAGGTTCAAAAACTCGCCACGGATACGTCCAAAATAATTGAAAGGCGGGTTAAAGGCAACGTCACCACTCAAAGCGCCAAGATCACCGATATGATTAGCGATACGTTCAAGCTCCAAGGCATTGGTTCGTACAATCTTTGCACCCTCATTCACCTCAAGACCAGCTAAGGCTTCAATGGCCTGGGAGTGACAGAGACTATGGCCGATAGCCGTATCACCGGCAATAGATTCAGCTATAACCGGCAGGCGATGCAGGGACTGTCCTGCCTGCTCAAGGAGTTTTTCAGCCCCCCGATGCTGGTAGCCAAGCTGAATTTCAAGGCTGAACACCTTTTCACCGGCGCATTGAAAACGAAAATGCCCTGGTTCAATGATACCGGCATGGACAGGACCGACCGCCACTTCATGAATGGCGTCTCCTTCCACGATAAAATAGGGATAGTTTCCTGGAATATCCTGGCTGTAATCGTTTCCAAACACATCCTCTTTGCCGCGATAGTTTGCGTGATAGCGAACCATCTTCAACCAGGGGTGTCTTTTGGGCCGGACGCCGAACTGCTCAGCAATCTCACGTTCAAACATGTGAAATTTTTCACATTCAGGGGTGAACGAGGGATACTCATCAGCAAGTGAGCATCCTGCGACATAAATTTTCAGTCCCGAGCGGATGACAGCGATCAGTTTAAGAGTGGACTGTTCGTCTTCGTAGGCAAAAAACTGAACGACAAAGCCACTGTGTCGGGTTGCGTCAAGTACCGACTCTTGAAAGACAGTAAAGTCAAGATCAGGGATGTCGGCGCGGGACACTGCCTGTCCGTTTTGTATCGGTAGGAGGTTATCCATTTACTGTGCCTCCAATGGATGAAATCGCATTCTGAATTGTTTGATAGATGCTATCCGGTAGCCAGATAACTAAGATCAGTGAGGTCAATAAAAGAAGAATCGGGGGAAGTGCCCGTGACCATTTTTCAGGGACAAGGATGCTGTCATTATCTCTTTCACTAAAAACCATCTGCATAACGAGCCTTGAGGCACCCGCGAAAATCAGGATCAGACTAAAGATAAATATACTGATCGCTACATAGCGACCTGCCTTGATGGCTCCGAGAATAATAAGGAGTTCACTGATAAAAAGGCCGAAAGGGGGGAATCCGGAAATACCGACAAAGCCCGCAAAAAAGGTCATTCCGGTTTTAGGAAATAGACGCAGCATACCCCCGGTTTTGTCAATCACCTTGGTGCCGTAGCCAAGTAGTATGTTACCGGCGGAGAGAAAGAGTGAAGATTTGACAAGTGAGTGATGAATCATGTGGAGCATAGCACCAAAGGCCGCAAGGCCGCCAATTCCTATTCCAACAGCGATGATGCCCATATTTTCAATACTTGAATAGGCCAGCATCCGTTTGTAATCTGTCTGGTTCAGAATGAAAACAGCTGAGACGAGCATGGAGGCAAGACCAAAAGCGATAAGGACATTACTTGAATATCCGCCCAATCCGGCCGCGAACATGAGCTGGTGGCAACGGTATATACCAAGGAAGGCACAATTGAGCAATGCGCCTGACAACAGGGCCGAAGCAGGACTGGGCGCTTCACTGTGGGCATCAGGCAGCCAGGTATGCATGGGGGCAAGCCCCATTTTGGTACCATAGCCGATTAAAATAAATATGAAACCAGCTTTAAGCCAGACCGGATTGAGCTGGGACGCAACAGCGTTCAACGATGTAAAACTGATCGGCACATGGACATTACTCATCTCCATGGAAAAGATAACAAAAAAACAACCCAGCAGTGCCAGGGCAATTCCCACGGAGCAGATAAGCACATATTTCCAGGTGGCTTCCAGGGATTCCTTGGAGCGATGAACAAAGATAAGTGGTGCACTCATCAAGGTGGTTGCTTCCACGGCTATCCAAAGCACAATGATATGATCGGCAATCGCAACCATGGACATGGATGAGAGAAAGAGCAGCATACTCCCGTTAAACACCGGCTCCTTACTCATTTCCACCTCACCCATGTAAAAGACTGTATACAGGGAGATGAAAAGAAAGAGAAAAGAGAGGATGGCCAAAACCAGCATGCCTTCAGGTGTATTGCTGAAGTATTTGGTCTGTAAGGGCCCGGTTAGCTTGAACCATTCCAGTGCTGTGAAAGTTGCATGAATGACAGCAGTGGTAAAAAGAGCCGGTCTTCCTATTTTAGCAGGAAGAAAAAAAACGGCAATTCCTGCGAGTAGTGGAATTAAAAAGACAAATTGGAGCATAGTTTCAATCCTTTAGCTGTCCAAGGAGGGCAGTATCAACATCATCAAAGGTATGGTTGATATCATTTAGAACAATACCCATAACCAGTACTGCAACAAGAAGATCAAGAAGAACCGCGAACTCGACTACGTATTGGGTATGAACCTCTTTGGCAAGGGCTGTACCGATGAGATAGATCCCATTTTCCATAATCAGGTAACCGATGACCTGAGTAATTGCCTTACGGCGTGCCATGAGTAGGATTAACCCTGCCCCCATGGTCGTGATAGCTGTGACCATGAGCAGTTTATGACTTGTCCCCATACTGGCAAAATAGAGGTTGTTGGTTATGTATACGGAAACAACAATCATAATCAGCCCGGCAAATAGGGAGGCATGATAGCCGATAATCGGTTCGATTTCTCTGCTGACCACAACTTTATTGACGGCGATGGACATCAAGCCAGGAATAAGGACGCCCTTGACAAGAACCAAGAGGAAAAAAAACATAATCAGCTTGAAGGTTAATCCATGTGCTGTGTCCAATACAAGAGGAACTGCTGAAACGACGATTCCCTGAAAGGCAATGAGCTTGACCAGGGCCATAAGGCGGTTGGATCGCAGGGAAAGGAGTACTGATAGGAGAATCAGTGCCAAGAAGATATTGGAAATATGTATCACTGGACAAACTCCATGGTAAGAATAATTGCAAAAAAGACCAGGGCAAAAGATGTCAGGATAAAATTGGGAACCATATCCATCTTATACCGTGCCGTGATTGACTCGACTAAGCCGATTCCCGCATAAAGCAGGGTCATGATAATGGTAAATATAAAGATATTAAATACGACAGATCCTGTGTGAAATGGGTAGAGTAGACAGGAGATAAAGGCGGAATAAAACAGCATTTTACAGAAGGCTCCCATTTCAATAAGGGCAAGATCCGGGCCACTGTGATCAAGGATCATGACCTCATGGATCATGGTCAATTCAAGATGGGTAGCCGGATCATCAACCGGCACTCGAGAGTTTTCTGTCAGTAGAACAATAAACAGGGCAATCAGAACTAAAAAAATCAAGGCTGCGGACTGAGACCAGAGATTGACAACTTGATCGCCTGAAAAATATTCAACAAAGCTTAAACTCCCGCTGAGCCTATAAAAGAGGGCCAGGATAACAAAGATAGTGGCCTCGGCCAGGGTTGAGAAAAACACCTCTCGTGCTGCCCCCATCCCTTCAAAAGGAGATGCTGTATCCAGAGCGGCAAGGACGGTAAAAAAACGTCCCAGGCCAAGCAGGTAAAAGAGCATGACCACATCGCCATGGAATGAAAGGACTGGCGGCAGGCCGGCAAAGGGAAAGAAGAGCAAGAGCATAAAGGCTGTGACAAAGGATATGATCGGTCCCAGCTTAAAAATAAAAGTAGTACTGGTCGAATAGACAGAGCCCTTACGTAATAGCTTGATCAGTGTATAGTACTTTATCAGCCACGGCGGACCCTGTTTGCCACCGAAAAAGGCCTTTACCTTCAAAATGACACCCATAAACAGGGGCGCTAGACTAAAGGCGACTAGTAGTGAAAAAAATGACGTAAAAGAAAAAGTAAAATCCATCCTGTCTTCCTATATAAAGATGAGCATAACCACAAGGGACAGCACAATGTAACCGATATAGAGCTGAATGTTGCCGTGTTGGATCCAGCGCAGCTTGTCAAGGAGATACAAAACCGGGCCGACAACGAAAGTATTTAGTCCGATTTCAGAAATATCATGTACGTGGGAACTGTAGGTTCTCTTGCCTGGAAAAATAATATGTATTAGGGGAAAATGTTTCTCTACCCGCACAAATGGCCGAAAAAAATCAACCATGGTATCTCCATAGGATGTCCCTGTGTACTGCATGCGGGCTGTGGGCTGAGTGAAACCGCAGCCCCAGGTACCGGATTGGGTAATCTCTTTCCCAGCATAGAATATTTTTCTGAGAACAGCGACAACGATAAACAGGAGGAGAAAGAGTGCTGCCGCACGAGCTATATTGGTCATGATCGGCAAAAACTGAGTTGTCTCATAATCGGCAATCAGGGGAATTGCCTGGCTGGCTGAGAAGGCGGCCTGGACAAAATAATAAGGCCAGACACCGATGATAAGACAGGCGGCAGCCGGCAAAAAGAGGGCTGTGCCCATGAGGACACCAGCCTCAGATGCATTGGCTGCCTTGTCAGTGCGTGGTTCGCCAAGAAAAACTATACCGATGAATTTGGTAAAGGCTGCAGCAGCAAGAGCCCCAATTACAGCCAGGGCAACAATAGCCAGAGTAGAGAGGATAAAGGATGCCCCATGCAGAGAGAGGCCATTAATTGCCCCATAATAGATGAGAAATTCACTGATGAAACCGTTGAACGGCGGCAGGCCTGAGATAGATATGGAACCGATGAGTAGGCTGCGGCCGGTAAGCGGCATTTTTTTCATTAAACCGCCAAGCTGGTTGCTTTCACCTGTTTTGGCTTGATGGATAACAGAGCCTGCTCCCATAAAAAGCAGTGATTTGAAAATTGAGTGGTTGAAGACATGGAGCAGGCCACCGGCAAAGCCAAAGGCCGCCATGGTTTTGTTGCCGGATGCCGCACCCAGCATGCCGACACCGA
>JAGHCC010000303.1 GCA_021160685.1 Desulfobulbaceae bacterium
CAATGATAGTAAATTTCCGTTTATTGGCCGGATTGACCATCCTGGTATCAAACCGGTGCTTATCCCATTTTTCCGCCAAAGGGCCGGGGGGTATTTTTGCGTCAAGAAACATTGATGTTATCTCTTTTGCTCTCACAGAGGCGCAGAGTTCACAGAGGAAAAACTCCGTGGTCTCCGTGTCGAAATGGAAAATTTATGCCTGATTTTACAGCTAAGACAAAAAATCAGGGCAAAGCAGACTTAATACCGGAATCAGGACAAAAACCGCTGCTATCACCATGCACAGAAAAAGAGTCCCTCTATGCAGAATTAAATTATATTTCGGGTGATTGATCCCCAGAGACTGGAGCATGCTCCAGAAGCCATGGCTCACGTGAAATGCCAAAGCCAGCATGGCGATACTATAAAAAAGGGCATAGAGCGGCTGGCTTAAAACCCCTTTGACGATTGCGGAAATCTCCCTGGAATGATCAGTAAAATGAAAATTCTGCAAATGAACAAACAAAAAGAACAGGATGATTAAACCGGTATAAGGCATAGTTTTTGAGCCCATACTGCGCCCCCCCGAACTGCTGTAAACCTCATAGCGATGAGGTCGCGCCCTTTTATTTTGCCACCAGGTCATGCATCCAAGAACGATATGGGTCAAAAAAACAACAACAAGGCCGGCCTCGAAAAGTGAAATCAGATATCCCAGGCTGTGAAGATGGCGGGCATAGGAGTTAAAGGCTTCCCGGCCAAAAAATGTGCTGGAATTGCCCAGGGCATGAACCAGCAAAAATAAACTGAGCATGATGCCACTGACAGCCATGACGCCTTTCTTGCCAACGGATGACAAAACGACTTTCATCAGGGAACCCATATCTTCACCTTACTCCACAATCCGCATTCATCATTCCAAAATCCCAAATCAAACATAACTGTTCAGATAGGGCTATAACCTAGCCTTAACTCCGTAGTGTAACTATTCAGGAGTGCCCCATATTTGTTCATTTGGGACTTCGAAGCATACTAATGCTATTCGAGAAGGCCAGGTAAGCGAGTATGCGAGACTCCGAAATGGGCGAAGATGGGGTGCTCCTGAATAGTTACAATCAAACAATGCCCAAGCGGCGCAGCATCTTTGCAAAATCCTTTTCATCAAGCCGATGAAGACCGGCCTCCCGAGCCAGTCTCACCGCCTCCACATACTCATCATGATCCAGGGAACGGTCAATGGGCGGAAACTCGGCCGCCCGTCCCATGGGACGGTACTGCTCCATGATATTGACATAGGTATCCTTTGAGAGTCCGGCCAGGAAACGGACAATCTCCCCGGTTTCGGCCAATCCGCCCGGCATGACCAGATGCCTAACCAGAAGTCCCCGGACCGCAATCCCATCCTGATCCATTTCCAGATCGCCGACCTGGAAAAACATTTCGCTGATGGCAGCCCTGGCTCGTTCAGGATAATCAGGCGCCTTTGCCAAACATTTAGCCGACTCTTTATCCCAGAATTTAAAATCCGGCATGTAAATATCCACCACGCCATCCAGCAGTTTCAGGGTTTCCACCGAATCGTAACCACTGCTGTTATAAATCAGGGGCAGGGTCAATCCTTTCGCAATGGCCAAAGGCAGGGCCTCAAGGATATGGGGCACAACATGGCTCGGGGTGACAAAATTAATGTTATGGCAACCCTGTTTCTGCAGGCTGACCATGATGGCGGCCACCTGTCCAGGCTCCGCTTTCACGCCATCACCCCCATGGCTGATCTCATAATTCTGACAGAAGACACAGCCCAGATTGCAGTTTGAGACAAAAATTGTCCCGGAGCCGCCCTGTCCAACAAGGGGCGCTTCCTCGCCAAAATGGGGCACGTAACTGGCAACGATCATCCGTTTTCCGGTCTTGCAGATACCGAGTTCACCTTCAAGCCGGTTCACCTTGCAACTGCGGGGACAAAGGGTACAGCAGTGTAGACTCTCCCGCGCCGCTTCAATTCGTTTTTCAAGTTCGCCGGATTCGTGCAGGGCCAGGTAGCCCGGTTTCACAGCCATGGTTCACGACCTGTTACGAAAGATCAAGATTTTACTATTGACTATTGACTTGTCCATCATCATAGTAAGTAAAATTTTTTGCTCTCAAAAAAATTTCTAAAGAATAACACGATACAGGACAAGAAAACAATGGACAACAAAAGCAAAAAAATAAATATCACCGTATTGCTGACGGCCGGCCGGCTTTCCCTGCCGATTCTCGACAAAATCCAGAAACTGGCCCACCGCTTTGACCTTGAGCTCTACTGTTCAACGGCCCAGAACATCAGGCTCCTTAATATCAATGCAAATGATGCGGACACAATCAAAGGCGAACTTGCCGCCCTTGGCGCTGCCTTTAAAAAACCCGGTGTTTTTCCCATCCCAAGGGTCTGCATCGGCGAACCCCACTGCAAACTTGGCCTCATTGACACCAAGCTGTTAAGCGAAAAGATCCTTGATCATTTTAAGGGCAGAAGCATTAAGCCCAAGATCAAAATTGCCATTGCCGCCTGTCCGGCCAACTGCACCAACCCGGTGAGCACGGATATCGGCATTGTTGCCACCAAGGCAGGCCTGGATCTTTACGCCGGCGGCAAGGGCGGGCCCATACCCAAGATCGGCCGGCGCATTATCAAACATGGCGATGACAAGGCCATCATCAAGGCCATTGAGAAACTGCTTGATTTCCATGATGCCCATACAAATAAAAAACAGCGTATGGCAAAATTGCTGAATCATCCGGAATTTCCCTATCCTGAAGTCGCATAAGGGATAGAGAGCCTTGCAAACCTGGCGGACCCTGCTCAAAAAAAGCATCAACACGATTGATGACCTGCCGCTTGCGCTGCGCCCGGATCATGATCGAATCAACGAGGTCATCAGCCGCTATCCCATGCGGATCAATCCCTATTACCTGGGACTGATCCGCGAAAAAGGTGATCCTCTCTGGAAACAGGCGGTGCCGAATATCCGGGAAATCCAGGATCAGGTCTGCATGCCCGATCCCCTGGGGGAAGAAGATCTCAGCCCGGTTCCAAACCTGATCCACAAATATCCGGATCGAGTCCTCTTTCTGGTGACCTCGCAATGCGCCATGTATTGCCGTTTCTGCACCCGGAAACGCAAGGTCGGCACAAGCGGAATGGTTATCACCAGAGGGACGATCCGGGCCGGACTCGACTATATCAGGCAAACCCCCCAGGTTCGGGATGTGCTGGTTTCCGGCGGCGATCCACTTCTCCTTGATGATGAAATCCTGGAATGGATCCTGTCGTCCCTGCGGAGCATTCCAAGTGTCGAGATCATCCGCATCGGCAGCAGGGCACCCTGCACCCTGCCCATGCGGGTAACCACCCGGCTGGTGAAAATTCTAAAAAAATACCATCCCCTGTACATCAACACCCATTTCAATC
>JAGHCC010000442.1 GCA_021160685.1 Desulfobulbaceae bacterium
CATCCTTACGAATCATCAGGTCGGCAACATTCGTCGCCGGAATAAGAACTCCCTGCTCACCGGTGAGGCCGACACTTTTACAACAGTCGTAAAAGCCTTCGATTTTTGCGTTGACTCCCCCTATGGGTTGTATATCGCCTTTTTGATTGACCGAGCCGGTTATCGCAATATTTTGTTTAATGGGAATCCCGGATAAACTTGAGAGAAGAGCATATATTTCTGTTGATGAGGCGCTGTCGCCTTCCACACCACCGTATGACTGTTCAAAGGCCAGGCTGGCACTGATGGACAGTGGTTTATTCTGGGCAAATTTTTGCCGCAGATAACCGCTTAAAATAAGCACTCCTTTATTATGGATCGGCCCAGCCAGCTTTGCTTCCCGTTCAATATTAATTACGCCTGCCTTGCCCATGGAAGTCGTGGCCGTGATTCGGGACGGCCGCCCAAACATATAATCGCCGAGCGTGTACACGGACAACCCGTTAACCTGTCCGACAACACTGCCTTCGGTGTCGATCATCATGCTGCCGCGGTCAATCATTTCCTGAATTTTTTCCTCGACAAGGTTTGAGCGGTAAATACTCGCATGTATGGCTTTATCCACATGTTCTTCCCCAACCACCTTTGCATCCTGTCGGCCTGCCCAGTAATCGGCTTCCCGCATAAGATCGGTAATGCGGGGAAAGCTGGTTGAGAGTTTTTCTCTGCGGCCGGTCATTCGGACGCTCTGCTCAACAAGTGCGGCGACTCCACTTTTATCAAAAGCTCGCAACTCTTCATCTTTTGTAGTCGCGCGGATAAATTCAGAGAATTTTTTTATGGAATCATCCGTTCTATTCATTGATTGATCAAAATCCGCCCGGACTTTAAAAATTTTCGGCACATCCTCATCATAGTGGAGAAGAAGCTGATAGAGATATGGATCAGCCAGCAATATAACTTTGATGTCGATCTCAATTGCTTCCGGTTTGATACCCGATGACGTAAACCAGTAGGCAGGATCAAAGGTCTGGATCTCCATCATTTTTGTCTTGAGCGCCCTTTTAAGCGCCGGCCAGACACCTGGCTCCGTTAAAATATCAGGCAAATTAAGAACTAAGTAGCCGCCGTTGGCCTTGAGAAACGACCCAACCTTAATTTTGCTGAAATCCGTCCGCCAGACGCCGCGGTTGTCCACCACCCGCTCGATGGAGCCAAAGAGATTGCGGTAGGTAGGATACGATTCGATAATGACCGGTTGTTGTTTTTGTTCGGAGTTATCTACCAGCAGGTTGACCTGGTAGGCCATAAACGGATCACCTGGCCGTTGCATCATCGGCATCATTTGTTGCTGTGAAGGATCCTTGGACTTAGTAAAAAAAATCTGCAGGTTTTCGGCCAAATCTTCCAAGATTGCCGCAAGGTATTTTTGTGGCGCTTCAGCCGTATAGTTTTCCAGAAGCGGAGCTATATATTCCGAGGCGGTGGAGGTGAACATGTGTTTGTCCATCTCCAGTCCTTTGTCCCGCACTTCTTTCTGGAGGTCATTGACCTCAAAGAACATTTTGTCGATATCTTTTTTCAATTTCTCGAATTTTTTCTTGATATCGTCGTACTCTGCCTCGGGGAAACGGCCTTTTTTTACCATTTCTCCGATATTATGGATGGGCATGGGTTCGTCGTCAACAAGAGGCAGAAGCTGTGGTCGTTGCATTTGATCGGCCTGGATGGAAACCAGTGCAAAGCCTTGTTCCTTGACCCTCTGACTCAGAGACTCAAAAAAGTCCTGACGGCGTTTCTCGTAGGTCTCCATGAGCTCTTTTTTTCGGGCAATATAATCCTGGCTTTCAAAGAGCAGCGGTATTTCAATTTTTAATGTTTCTATGAATGCGTGTACATCTTCTTTGAAACGGCTACCGCTTCCGGCCTCAAAACGAAGAAGCAGAGGTGATTCCGGGTTTTTAAAATTATTGACATAGCAAAATTCACAGGGAGGTTTGTCTTTTTGCGCAACCTGAGAAAGAAGCTTCTTTACCACATCCAGACGACCACTGCGCGGCTGGCCGGTGACAAGGACATTATAGCCGGGTTTATCTATATCCATGCCAAAACGAAAGGCCTCCATCCCCCGATCCTGGCCGATAATTTCTTCAAGCGGCTCTATGTCATCGGTAGTATCAAAGGGTAAAGTGGAGGGATCGAGTCGCCAACGTAATTCATCTGTTTTCAGCTCAGCGCGTTTTGGCAGCGTTACCATATGCTGACTCCTTGATTTGATTTTTTTAAAAGCCGACTAAATGCGTATGTTACTGTATTGATAACTTTTTTATTCAGTATCAATATTAATCCGTTTCATTACGCCGCTTTGGTATTTGGGCATAATAATTTTGAGAATATTATTCACAAAGGAAGCTCTGGTGTGATCGGGATCGACCTTGCCGGGTAGCCTGATTTTTGTAGAAAATGAACCTCCGGGGCTGACTGCACTATTTTGCCAGACAATATCCTTATAACGTACCCCTCTGATCTGAAGAAAATCATCGGACACCGTGACTTGCAGCTCACTGGAGTCAAAATTGTACAATTTGCTCCGGACAATAATAGTGTCGTTTGTTTCCTGGATGTGAAAATCAGGTTGAGTGATGCGGGGGAAGGTGGGACTGGAAAAGTCCCGACATATTCTATCAAAAATGTCGTTCATTTCCTGCCGCATTTTCTTAATCTGTCTTTCCTGCCAAAGAAGTAAATCAGGCATAACAGCCTCCAGTGGAAAAAGCTTCTTCGTTATGTATGTTGTAAAATCCACAAACTACTGAATAAGCCGATAGGGATAAGCCCGTTTTGTCCACTGACTTTCCATATATTTATCCTTTAAATGTTCATAAGCTTCTTTGAGCGGTTTTGGATCATTGGTACTTTTATAAAGGCTGACTCCCTTCTGGAAGATGGCTTCAGGGGCTGAATCACTTTCTGGGTAATCTGATATAATCTTTTCATAACTGCTGAGCGCTTTTTTGAAATCATTTTCATTAAAATGTAACGTGCCGATTCCCAGCAACAGCGAAGGCATCAGCTCATCAGCTCCCATAAATCCTACCGTTCGATGATGTTCATTCCCGTCCTGATCAAGAATGAGTAAAGCCGGCGTCCACGTTATTTTGAAATCTGAAGCTAGAGGTTGTTGATCGGAGGCAATTTGTAAGGGAATTACGTTCTGATTAATAAATTCAATGACCGCTTCGTTTGGATACGTAACTGCATCCATCTGTTGACAGCCAATTCATTGGGGGTTAAAAAAATCCAGGAAAATTGGTTTTCCTTCGCTTTTTGATCGTTCAAGTGCTTTTTCAAATTCTGTTTCCCAGTTAACTTTCATGTCCATAGTTCGCCCTCCTTTTAATTTTCTGCGTTTTAGGATCACTCAAAATTCAACAGGAGTGAAAAAGAAAACAAATCTTCCTTTTTCAACGTCCATCTTGGGGGTTGCTCCATGATTGATACCGTAAAACAGATAGCCGGGCACGGCAGATTTTTCATCTTGTTTTACCTTTGAGGTTGTGTTTCCGTTACTGCCCTTACTTACAACCTGGGGTCAATATTACCAGGCCCACCGCACTCCGGGGTATAGCAGGTGATATTTTTAAAGTCGCATTTTTCGCTGCACCCGGGACATTCTTACGGCGGGGTGGCGGCAGTAAAAATAAAAGCGCATTTGCCGCATTTCCAATAGGTCAAATCACATCCCGGACAAATATCCCCGGAAAACTTTCCATCGGCTGTATGTCCGCACAGGGCGCACTCCGATTTTTGTCTTTCTGTTTTCATTTTCTTTTCCCCTGATTTTTTTACTCCTCAATAATTATTGCCTCGGCAGGGCATTCCTCTGCTGCCTCCTTGCATTTATCCTGGTATTCTTCAGGGATCTCGTCCACAATGACCTCAGCAATATCATCTTCCAACACAAAAACCTCGGGACAGATTTCCACACATTGACCACATGCAATACATTCTTCGGTAACAGTTGCTTTCATAAGCATTGCTCTCTTTTCAACTTATTAACAGGATTTTCTTGACAGAGTGACCGCGCTGACCGAATCAAGAAAATGCGCGAAAAAATGACTTTACGAATTGGACTCAACAACTCCTGTCCCTCCACATGTCGGGCATTCCTGTTCAGGAGAGCACTGGCAGTCGTCCCAGCCATCTTCACCCTGAGTACCGCGCCACTCCATATTGCATTCGCATGTCCCTGGCACAACTTTTTTCCCCTGACATGTGGGGCATGTTTTCTCTGTTTTTTGTGTCATGCTAGCCACCTCTATTCATCAACTTAAAACTGCTTTCCTTCAATATTTTTTTTCAACTGAGCAATCTCAAGGCCCAGGGAAACACACTGTTTTCCTTCCATGCAGCTATCAGCGTCCGGCACATCAAGATAATGGGCTAATTCGTGCCCCCCCTTTTTCAGGAGAACAACCCATGATTTTTTCTCCTCATCATAATTCACATCAATGTCAATGCCACAGGTGCCGATATCGGGATAGATCGAGATAATTTTTTCGCATAATTCTTTTTTGTCGTGCATAGTTTCTCCTCCTTAAAAAATTTGAAAAAACATTTTGTTTCATGAAGAATTTCACTTTTTACAAAACTCGTAAACAAGAAAATCCCAAATGATCCTTCTTTAATGGCTGGACACCTTGTAGCCTGATAAATTCCCCGGCAAAACTGACCTAACCTGATGAGATTGGATGCCGTTTCAGTATGGATGGTGTGAATTCAGCTCTATTAAAAAGTAAATTTATCTACTATCTCATCTACTGCACTAGAGGGCACATTATGTTTTGCGAGAATTTCTTTGGTGCGGTTGAAAAAGAGCTGTCGCTTTACTTTTGGCATGGCATTAGAAATACCTTCTGCAACATACAGGGTAATCAATTCGTCTTGAGTCATGCCGGAAACTGAAGCTACATCTTTAAGCCCTTCCATTAATTCCGCTGGTAACTTCAGACACACATTTATTTTGAACAGTTCGTTATCGCTCATTGTATTTTCCTCAAGTGTTATGTTTTTTTGCCGTGAATATTCGGCTAGCACCCCATCGTTGAACGATTAGGCCTACTCGCTGATGCTATTCAAGAAGGCCAGGTAAGCGTAGACTCCGAAATGGATGAAAATGAGGTGCTGGTGAACCTTTCCAATTCTTCACTGACGCACTCTCTTGGTTGGTGCATATTTTCACACACATATCTAAAAAAACAGCCGAGCCGCCTTATATTCTGGCAACCCGGCTGTTTCATTGAAACCCGTGGCTTTCCGACCCCACCTTACGATGGGTTTGGCTTTGTCTTGTTGTATATTTGGGGGCTAAAAAACACAAAAGCCTCCCCAAAGGTTCGTTGGTTCCCTTTGTGGAGGCTTTATATAAGTAGCTTGAGGACAACTTCGTTCATCGGACAACCTCCAACAATAGAAG
>JAGHCC010000139.1 GCA_021160685.1 Desulfobulbaceae bacterium
GGTGATCAGACGTCTGTGCATGACCATTCTGGTTTTTCTTGCCGCACGGATGATTGATTCGATTCTGCGCACCGTTGAAGAGATCTACAAACGCAGCGAGGAGGCGAAAAAGAAACCCATCGGTGGGTTTCTCTCGGTGGTCAGGATTGCCATGTTTATTTTTGCCGGGATTTTCATTGTCTCAACACTGACCGATAAATCCCCCTGGGGAATTTTCAGTGTTCTCGGTGGGTTGATGGCAGTCGTTCTGCTGATCTTCAAAGATACCATCCTCGGCTTCGTCGCCAGTCTTCAGCTGGCCGGCAACGACATGGTACGGGTGGGAGACTGGATTGAAATGCCCAAGTTTGAGGCTGACGGTGATGTTATTGATGTCTCTATCAATACGGTTAAGGTACAAAATTGGGACAAGACTATCTCCACTATCCCGACCTATGCGCTGGTCACAAATTCCTTTAAAAACTGGCGGGGGATGTCAGAGTCCGGCGGGCGGCGAATCAAAAGATCTCTCTGCCTTGATATGAACTCAGTCAGATTTTGCAATGCGGAATTACTTGAAAAATTGAACAAATTTGGCTTGCTCAAAGAGTATCTTCAAAAAAAACAGGAAGAGATTGACCTCTATAACCAAGAGCATAATTTTGATAGCAGCTCGGTGCCAAACGGTCGGCGTCAGACCAATATCGGCGTCTTTCGTGCCTATGTCAAAAGCTACCTGGCCAACCACCCCAAAATCAATAAAAACATGACTTTCCTGGTCAGACATCTGCCGCCGACCTCCAAGGGTCTTCCCATGGAAATCTATGTATTCAGCAGCGACCAGGTCTGGGCCAATTACGAAGAAATCCAGGCCGATATTTTTGACCACATTCTGGCGGTGTTGCCGGAATTTGGTTTGCGGGTTTTTCAGGAACCTTCGGGCCTGGACTTTCAATCGCTACAGATTGCCGGTCGACAGGGTGAGTCGGTAACGTCTCAATAAGTGGTGGCAATCTACAAACAAATCCCCCTCAATCCCCCTTTAATAAAGGGGGAGGTTGTCGGTATGCCACCACTTATTGAGGCACGAGAGTCGTAAGGAAGGGGGGAGGGATGGAAAGACGATAGTCGAGAATCCTTTCACTTTGCAGAACATTTTTTGATAAGCCGGCCCACCGACAGTCCCTGGACCAGGATGGAAAAAACCATGATCACATAGGTGATGGTCACAATGATATCGCGTTCCGGACTTTTGGGGAGCGACAGGGCAAGCGCCACCGAAATGCCGCCGCGCAATCCGGCCCAGGTTATGATCTTTATCGCACCGGGAGAATAGTCCCGAATGCGTCGAACCAGTGTGACCATACTGCCGACGACAATAAACCTGGCGAGCAGCACCACGGGAATCAGCATAAAGCCGATCTGGATAATGCGAAAATCATGGGGAAGGATGAGTATCTCCAGCCCAAGCAAGACAAAAAGAATGGCATTGAGCACTTCGTCCACCAGTTCCCAGAATGTATCGAGGTGAACACGGGTAGTTTCGGACATGCCAAATGTACGGCCATGGTTGCCGGTCAGCAACCCGGCGACCACAATGGCCAATGGCGCGGAAACATGAAGCGCTTCAGCTAAAGCATAACCGCCGGTAACGGTTGCCAGAGTAATGAGCACCTCCACCTGGTAGTTATCCACTCTTTTCAGCATCTGATAGGTTAAATATCCCAACCCGCCGCCGTACAGAAGACCGCCGATTGCCTCCTTGGCAAAAAGCTGGCCTATGGAGGACAATCCGGCATCATGATGCGATTCACCAGTAAAAGAAAGGAGCACCAGGAACACCACAACCCCGATACCATCGTTAAAAAGCGATTCGCCGGTGATTGTTGTCTCCAGGCTTTTTGGTGCTCCAGCCTTTTTCATGATCCCGATCACGGCAATGGGATCGGTGGGAGAAATAAGAGCGCCGAACAAAAGACAGTATAGAATTGGAATGTTGAAATTTACCCATTGCAGGGCCTGCCAGGTCATGAGCCCGACAAGAAAAGTGGATGCCAGCACCCCTGCTGTTGCCAGCAGAAAAACGATCAGGGTATGGTTGCGCAGATCATTAAAATTGACGTGCAGAGCACCGGCAAACAACAAAAAGGCCAGCATCCCGTGCATCAGGGTTTCATAAAAATCAATTCTGTTTAGAAGCGCGCGCGCATGCTCATCCAGGCTGAACCAACCAACCCCTTCCATAGCAATCATTGCCAGAGAAACGGCAAGTGACAGGGCCATCAGCCCTATTGTTGTAGGGAACTTGATGTAGCGATAATTGATATAGCTGAAAATTGCAGCCAGGGTTACCAATGTTGCAATAACTTGAAAAATGGTCATAATTCAGACTCTGAGAAGGTAGAAAAGGAGAGAATATCCTACGTCCTGCCCAGATAAACAGCACAACGCAGAAAATTTGTTCTTGTTTTATGCCGTCAACCGTTACTACGGATTCTTACTACCAAACCATTTTTCATGAATTTCGGCAAAGGTTCCGTTTTCAATCAATGTGAGTAATGCCCGGTTCAAATCTTCCCGTAAGGGGCTGTATTGCGTCAGTGCAAACGCATAATCCTCTTTTTCAAAAGTAGCACCAAGGACTTTAACCTTTCCTTTTCCTTCATTTTCCTGAAAATATTGCAATATCGGCCGATCTTCAACAACGGCATCAAGCTTTCCTGCAATCAGCCATTGATATGCCTCGTCAATGGTCTCAAAAGGATAGAGTTTATTTTGGCTTATGGTTTTAACATATTCTTCTGCTGTACTCCCCTTAAGCATACCAACACGAAGCTCAATAAGATCTTCAGGGCCTGAAATGGTGCTACGCATTTTATGCAGAGTAATGTCGGAAGAGAGATTACCGACGAATAGTGCAAACAGAGGCAGGGAAACAATTATTATGATAATGGTCAGTATCCGCCCTATTTTACTTTTTGGAGTGTAGTCTCCATATCCCACTGTACTGGCAGTGACAATACTCCAATACATGCCTTCAAAGATTCCCGGGAGATAATTCCGGTGGAAGGTATGGTTGGAACGGCATTCTGCAAGCCAGATCACATGACTGGTTACCAGTAAAAAGAGCAAGAAAAAACCGATACTCAGAAGGAGTTGGGGGGTGAACAATGAGTTAAAAAAGGCAGAAAGGGAAAAATTACGGGCCTGGGCTACCATGATGCCAAGACCGGTATGAAAATACGAGTGGGTAAAATCGATGTTTACCTCCCGTTCTTTTGTTACTGTGATCGCTCCAATGGCCAGGTCTATTTTATCACCAATGATATCTTCGAGAGTATGTGAAATTCCCTTGCTTGCCACATAGTTATAAGAAAGTCCCAGTTCCTTGGCGGTAGCCTCCCAGAGATCAATGGCAAATCCTTTTGGCTCCTGTTGATCAAGGAAAATAAAAGGCTTTATCGTTCGCACACCAACTCTCACGGGTTGGTTTTCTTTAATTTCCGTCGCTGGGGTGCCCCCAACCAATGGAACAAGGAAAAAGGAAAATAATAAAAGGAAAATAATGGTTGTCGTTTTCATGAAAATGCTCATCCGGAGAGCCAAAACGACTAATCCAGAGACGGTTTTTCAGAGGCAATTCCCAGCAGTTTTTCAAGATTCCCGGCGACGCAGAGCAGCTTTTCCTCCTCGAAATGGGAGGCCTGAATCTGTACGCCTATAGGCAGACCGTCCGTACTGAAGCCGCAGGGTACGGACATGGCCGGAATTCCGGCAAGGTTTGCCGGAATGGTCAGGGCATCCATAAGATACATGCTTAAGGGGTCATGGGTTTTTTCTCCAATACGCCAGGCCGGAGACGGGGCAACGGGCGAGATCAGGACATCACATTCAGCAAAAACTTTTTTATAATCTTTGACAATAAGGGTGCGCGCCTGGGAGGCTTTTTTGTAATAGGCGTCATAGTAGCCGGAGGAAAGAGCGTAGGTGCCGATGATGATCCTTCTCTTGACCTCATCGCCAAAACCCTGGGAACGGGTTTTGCTGTACATTTCCAGCAGAGACTCACCCTCCTGGCTGCGAAATCCGTATCTGACACCGTCATAGCGGGCCAGGTTGGAACTGGCCTCGGCCGGGGCAATGATGTAATAAGCCGCCACTCCGTATTCGGTATGAGGCAGAGAGACCTCTTTTGTTTCCGCGCCTGCCTCCTTGAGCCTGGCAATGGAGTTTAAAACAGCCTTTTCAACCTCCGGATCGAGTCCCGCGCCAAAATATTCCTTTGGAATACCGATGGTCATCCCCGCCAAACCATCTTTCAGAGCAGCACAGTAATCAGGGACGGGCCGATCCACCGAGGTTGAATCTCTGGGATCATAGCCGCATATTGCATTGAGCATCAATGCACAGTCCGGCACATCTTTTGTCAGCGGCCCGATCTGGTCCAGAGACGAGGCAAAGGCCAGCAGACCGAAACGGGAAACCCTGCCATAGGTGGGTTTAAGACCGACAACCCCGCAATGGGAGCCGGGTTGTCTGATTGAACCACCAGTATCCGAGCCCAGGGAGGCGATACATTCCGCCGCAGCCACCGAGGCGGCGGAACCACCGCTGGAACCGCCGCAGATATGGTCAAGATTCCATGGATTATGCGGCACCCCGTAGGCACAGTTTTCGTTGGCTGAGCCCATGGCGAACTCGTCCATACTCACCTTGCCGACAAGGACCGCTCCTTCGGAACGAAGTTTTTCAATGACAGTGGCGTCATAGGGCGGCACA
>JAGHCC010000278.1 GCA_021160685.1 Desulfobulbaceae bacterium
ATTGCCAATGGTCGGCCGGATAGCAGTGATATTGCTAGAGCCAGAGAATTTGGGGCTCAAATACGCTCCAAAATGGAAGACCTGGAGTCAATTGATAATGTCTCCCGGGTAGCAGTGCCTGGAAACATCCCTTATATCGATCGTGATCGAAGTGCCTTGGCCGACAAAGCTGCTAAAACCCTGGAAGAAAAATGTACCTTGTGCGGAGACTGTGAGTCGCTTTGTCCTGTAGGAGCCATTACGGTTGGGGATACTGTGGTGACGGACAATCTTGCCTGCATTTTATGTAATGCCTGCGTGAAAAACTGTCCTGCTGGCGCCAGGGTGGTAGATGATATTATGATTAATAAGATCGTTGACTGGGTGAGTAAAAACTATCAAGCCAGACAGGAGCCGGAAATCTTTATTTAGCTATATTCTCAGGGCATCAGTTGACAGTTTCTCTGTTTTTCTGTTCATAATTCTGCTGAGTTTTGCTGGCACTGGCTGCCCGGCGTTTGCCACAGGACAGGATGGTTGTTGGGACTGCGGTTCCTGTGACAAACGCTGGGTTTTAGCGATATGGGGTTTGTATTAAAGGGTACGAATTGCTCTACCGCTTATCTTCCTCAAACAAGCTCTGATATTCCTCACGCAACACGTTTTTTCTCACCTTGCCGGTTGACGTAAGCGGCATTTGCTCCAGAAAGACTATTCGTTTTGGAATCTCGAATTTACCCAATTGTTCTTTGCATACCTGTACAATTTCCTCTTCAGAAAGGCCTGCTCCCTCTTGCGGCACTACGAAAGCTGTTACCGCCTCAATCCATTGCTGGTGGGGGATGCCAACCACGGCAACGGACTGCACCCGTGGATCAGCGAGAATAACCCTTTCAACTTTAATAGAGGGTACATTTTCCCCGCCGCTTTTGATCATGTCTTTTTTCCGGTCCACAAAAACCAGGAGGTTGTCTTCGTCAAAATATCCGAGATCACCGGAATGATGCCAGGCAAATGCGCGGCTTTCTTCCGTGGCTTCCTCATTTTTCAGATATCCGTTCATAACCGCGGGCCCGCGCCATACTATTTCCCCGGTTTTTCCCTGGGGCAGTAGATTTCCCTCGATATCCATGATGGCTGTGTCAAGTGTTAGCGCCGATTCCCCCCAGTAATTGCCGCTCTTTTTCAACTGCCATTCAGGCCTGAACGTATTGGTTGAAGGGAAAAATTCCGTTTGACCTGTACCCAGCATAAAGTCAGCGCTGAAAATTTCAATTCCTTCCTTGAGAGTTCGATGATCCATGGGGGTCATGGCGTAGATGCAGGTTCTCATGGAGGTTAAATCCACCGTTTTGATCAAGGGGTGATCAAGCATGACTCGATACATGATCGGCAGGGCAAGCATCGTCTGTATCTGTTCTTTTTCTATGGTTTTAAGCAGCACCGTTGGGTCAAAGGTGCGAAACAGTGCCAGTTTTCCTCCCAGATGAAAGGTCGTCAAGGCAAAAGTCTGTTGGGCACAATGAAAAATCGGCAGGAGGGCGGTGGTTACGGTTTCCCGCTGCATTCCCAGTTCGATGGCGTTGGTCAGCGACATTATGAAAGTAGCCAGGTGGGAAACCATGACTCCTTTGGGCAGTGAAGTTGTTCCGCTGGTATAGAGAATTTCAAGCACATCCCGATCTTGAATGATGACGTCTTCAATCTCATCATCCGCCTGGTTTTTTAAAAAGTCGTCGAAAGGGATATAAGGGGCCTTGATTTCTTGGTTCATCGCCGGAATGCCAATCATCAGTTCCACCTTTGGCAGGTGCGGCTTGACCGCGTCGGCCAGGGGAAACAATTGATCATCGACGACGAGAGCTTTTACTTCAGCATGATTCAAGACATAGATGACATCTTTCGGGTTTAAACCCGGATTGATGGGTACGGCAATAATGCCGGCCTTGGCACAGCCGTAAAGGGTTATGACGTACTCGGATGAATTGAGGCCAAGCAAACCGATGCGATCACCTTTTTGAAAGCCAGCCGCCCGGGCGGCCCGGGCAAAACGATTCAATTTCTGATTTAATTCCTGATAGGTTAAGCGTATTTCTTGGTCACCGCGGGTTTCTACCAGTGCGGTTTTTTCAGCAGATGTGGCTGCCCGGCGCCGAAAGATATCCCCGATTGCAACCCTTTCAATCAGATTCTGTTTCAATACCCCATCCATAGTCCCCTCCTTTCCCATTGGTTGATGTCAATTCATGTGAGTGCCTATCTGTATATCAATCCCTTATCCCCGGCTTTTGATGCCAAGCCTTGTTTCTTCAAGGGGGAAAACGGTGGCAAAATTACGGTAAAATTTTTGCCGTTGGTCATTTCTTAGAAATTTTCTGCTCAGCCAGTGATTGTGCCAGATGGTCCGGGATCATGATAACTTTGGCCCTAAGGTATTCACCAAGGGTTTTGGCTTGGGGGTCCATTTTTACCGATGCCGCCGCCCCATCTCCCAAAAATCCCTGAAGATAAAAATTGACGGCCAGCAGGTTGGGAAATTCATAGCGCTCGATTTCATACTCTCCCGTATCCGGCAACAGCTCTTTCAGCTTTTCAACGGTGAGGAGGGTTTGCAGAAAGGAGTAGGCTTCCTGGGATGTTCCCCATACGCCCAGGTTGGCATTGCCGCCCTTGTCCCCCGAACGGGTGGCGAAAATACGACCTAATGGAACGCTGACCATGTGGCTGTGATCATAACTTTCTGCCTGCCTTTGTGTTGACCTCGTGGCCTTTGGTGGCAGGGATTCCGCATCAGGAACCGTTTCATTCACCAAGAAAACCTGTTCACCCAGGGTAATTTTCTGCTGCAGGTGCTTTTTGGATACCAATGCCGGCCAATAGACCATGGATGGTTGGGCGGCAGCTGGCGGAGCCGTAACATGGAAGCCGGGGATGTTGGCCAGTGCCAGTTCAACAATCTTGCTTGAAAAAAGCCGGCCGGCCTTTTTACTGTCGGCATCAAAAACGGATATCCGCAGATAGTTGAATGCTTCTTCGTTGGAAGCCGGGTTGTCGTGCCCCGAAGGGATAAGTTGAATGACCACCCGGTCAAACTGACGTCGGCCGCCCACGGAGCTGAGAAATGATTCTTCAACTAATTTAGCTTTTTGCTCAATATCCAGTCCGGTCAGCAC
>JAGHCC010000168.1 GCA_021160685.1 Desulfobulbaceae bacterium
TAAAAACATCGCTGACCCCCTTGAGGCGTACCAGGGAATCCTTGATATTACTGCTGACATAATTACTCAAGAAAAGCATGTCCCGGCTCTTGCCCGGCGAGTAAAAACTAATGGCCGCCATCATGTCGGCAGAACGTTTGCGGACATCAATCCCCTGGGCCACCACCTCTTTGGGAAGTTTTGCCGTGGCCAGCTGCACCCGGTTCTGCAGGTTCACCTGATCAATGTCGGGATCAGTGCCCACCGCAAAGGTGACGGTCAGGGAATAAGTGCCGGAATTGGAACAGCTCGATGACATGTAAAGCATGTTATCAACACCATTCACCTCCTTTTCAATGGGAGCGGCCACGGTATCGGCCAGAACCTGGGCGCTGGCCCCCGGATAGACAGCGGAAACCCGAATCTCCGGCGGCGTAATCTGGGGATACTGGGACACCGGAATCTGAAACAGTGCGATCAGTCCCAGCAGGGTGATAAAAATCGACACCACCGCAGCAAGGCGGGGGCGGTTAATGAAAAGTCGTGAAAACATGGCCTAGCTCTCTTCCTGACTGGCGGACTCGATACGGACGATTTGGCCGGGACGAACTTTCTGAATCCCCTGGACAATTACCCTGTCACCTTCGCTCAGTCCCGATTTCACCGTCCAGTCCGGCCCCACCTCGGCGCCGGTGGTGACCGGCCGGACAATGGCCCGGCCTTCGTTGTCGACAACCATGACATAACTGCCCTGCTGATTGGTCAGGACTGCGGCCTGGGGCACCACAGGCATCATTTTAGGTTTGCTGCGGCTGAGCATGACCGTGACATATTGCCCCGGCAGCAGCTTTAAGTCACTGTTGCCAAACAACGCCCAGACCGCAATGGTACCGGTTGCGGGGTCTACCCGGTTATCCACGAAATCAACAGAACCGCGAGCCTTGCTCATCTCGCCGTTTGCCAGTTTGAGCCTTGGGGTCAGCATGGGATGTTTTTTCCCCGGCCCGGCATCGTGCAGGGCCGCCTGAATAGCATTAAGATCATTCTCGCTGATGGAATAGAGCACCCGGATGGGGTCAAGCTGGACAATGCGGCCCAACGCTCCGGAGGCAGGGTTGACCAGGTTTCCTCTGGTGTAGAGGGTTTGGCCGATGCGGCCGCTGATGGGAGCTTTAATTTTTGTATAATCGAGGTCGAGTTCAGAACGGACAAGTGTTGCCCTGGCCTCTTCCAGCCGGGCCTGCATCCGGAGTTCTTCAGCAACGGCGCCGTCCATACTGGTGGCGGTTATACTGTCGGATCGGGCCGCCTTCAGCCTTTTCAGGAGGAGACGGGCCTTTCTCAAACTTGCCTCGGCCTGGGCCACCCGAGCCCTGTCCGCCGCAACCTGTGCCTGGTAAGGGGCCGGTTCAACAACATAAAGCAAATCGCCGGCATGAACATCTGCGCCCTCCCTGAAATGAATCTCTTGCAGAAATCCCTCCACCCGGGCCCGCAGATCAACGGCCTGAACAGCCTCGACATGACCTACATATTCCGTCGGCGGGTTGACATCCTGCAGGATGACCGGGGCTACTGTTACAAGAGGCGGCGGGACGTCAGTGGGAGGTGCGGCCTGGGCCATGCCGGGCAAAATCAGCAACAGGAGGAGGCCGAAGAAGAACGTCAAGCGGGATGGGCATTTATCTCTAAAAAAAAGCGAAAACTTACCATGTTTCCCGCCTGACAGCATCATCCCTGCTGTCCACGGATAACGCACTCTGATTCTCTGTTTCATGGTATCCCGTCTCTAAAAATGTTTTTCTTAACCGTTTCCCAAACAAACGTTTGGTAAAGCATATAGAATAAAAAAAAATCAGTCAACAGTTTTACTGATTAAAAGGCACAATGCTGTCTCTTGCCATTTTATCGCTCAAAATATGCTTTGCCGACAGCGATCAGGAAAATCTATTATGGGGTGATCAAAAGGTGAGGAAAGTGGACTATCGGTAAATATTAGGCTTAATACAAAATTGTTACTAAAACCACCGAAATATAAATATTTGGCCAGTGCCCTATATTCGTGCAAGCAGGCTGGCGAACTATAGTAGTCCTATGTGAATCAGCCTGATCGTGCGAAGATGGGGTGCTGGCCGAATATTTACGGCTATCGTGTGTTTTTGTCTGTTATGTCAAGGGGGTATCCCACTTCTGCCTGATGACGAACCGTGAGTATGACAACCGTTTCTCCGTCGTAGTTGTACAGTGCAAGATACCCACTATGGCCGTATGGTATGACACACTCCCTATACGCTACATCCATAAAATCAACGGGACGGCCAATCTCCGGATGCTGAACGAGAATGTTGAGATTTTCCCGTATTGCCTTGATGGCTTTTTGTGCAGCAGAAATATTCTTTTTGGCGAGAAATCGATAGAGCCTCAGGACGTCGTCCAATGCCGATGGAGTCCATTTTATGCGTGGCATTTTGGCGGTTCCCCGTCTTGCCCTTTTTCCAGTTTTTCCATCCAGTTGTCAGCCTCTTCATGCGTTACATGCAGACCTGTCATCTCGTATTCTCTCCAAACACGCATGGCATCCTGTCGCAGCGCCTCCCGCTTCTCTTCACGCTCCATGTAAATTTCTACTGCTTCGAGAAGCAAAGAATGAGCGGTTCTCCGCCGGGCTTTTGCCAGTGCTTTTACTCGACTTTTTATGTTTGCATCTAACTTGATCGTTGTGGGGCTGATTTGTGTGGGTGTGTGAGCAACTGTACTCATTTTATCTCCTGTTGTCTTTCTGTAATACTAAAAAGTATTTTTTAGTATTACAATTCTTATATAACATCTCACATCCCTTTTCAATCCTTCTCGCGTCTTTCTGACAATTTTTTTATTTTAGCTCTCGAAATTATTTAATCAGAAAATTTTAGTACCTTACTTACCATTGAAAGTCTGCCATAAAAACAAGAAACTTATCCCAAGAAATCTGATGTTTTCTTCCACTTTTTTTATTTCCATCCAGCTCTTTCTTCATGCCTAACGGATACATCAGAGAATTCTCGACAGCTTTACAGATTGGAACTCAGGATCAAAGGAGCAAAACAAGGGGAAGCCGGATTAGATTCCCAGCAAATCCTGCAATGCGCCGTTGATTTCCGGAAAGGAGAAGCGATAACCTGCCAGACTGATTTTTTCCGGTACGGCCCGCTGAGAGGAGAGAAGGACTGTGGCAAACTCACCCAAAACGATCTTGAGAACAGTGCCGGGAACCGGGATAA
>JAGHCC010000241.1 GCA_021160685.1 Desulfobulbaceae bacterium
GCACAGAGAACCGGCTCCCGCTGTCTGGGGCGTAATATCGCCATAGCCCAGGGTGGTCAGGGTGACCATGCTGAAATAATTAAAAATATGAAGAGGGTGGTGCTGCGCGTTATCCAGCAATACGCCGCTGTACGAACCAGGACTCAATTCATATAACATGGTGTAGAGCGTTCCCCAGAACAGTCCGATAATGAGATAAAGGCAGAGCGCCGCATAGAGAACGTTTATCGTCAATTTTTTAACATGGACAATCTGCATCGTATAGGAATACATCAAAAGAGAGAAATAGACGATAAAGACCAGGTACGAACCAAGTCGACTGAAATGAACAACGTCATATAACCCGAGCCAGTAAAGAACGAGAAGTACCGGGAGTAGAAAAAAGGCAATGGAACGTTGTTCCTGATATTTACGCACGGCATAGACCGAAACTAACAGGGTAACTGACAGAGAGACATGGGCCACAATAGCTATAGATGGATAGGGGGAAAGAAAGGGGCTGCCGACAATATAGAGCAACAGAAAAAAAAGAAGATTTCTGAAGCCGTTCCCCTCAAGAACGGTTTTTTTAAGGTTAACTCTCATATCTATTTTCCCTCAGGGGAGGCCTCGTTTAACAGGTTCCCCCAATCAGTTCGTTGTTTCATTTTTTCTTTCATTTCCCGGGGCAGGTACTCTTTACCCTGCCGGATCTGCCAGCCACCGCCAAGTGCCTTGTACAGGCCAATGACGTTGGTCACTATTGTTCCCTGCAACTGGGCGTGTTGATCCTGTTTCTGGGTCATTGCCCGTGTGGAGTCAAGAACCCGCTGGTAACCAACAAATCCTTCTTCGTATTGAAGCGTTGCCAGTTCCATGGATCTTTTTGAGCTGACAATAGCCTGCAGGAGGTACTCTGCCTCTTGTCTGGCATAGATAAATCCGGTCATATTGTCTTCAACTTCCCGGGCGGCGCCCAGTACCGTATTCTGATACGCAGTAATCAGCTGTTCCAGACGGGCATCCTGGATGCGTACCTGGTTTTTGAGACGACCGTAATTAAACAGGTTCCATTTGAAAGCAGGGCCGAAATTGTAGGAAAAACTGTTGGAATTGAAAATGTCACCCAGGTCATTATCGCCTCTATCAGTGGAACTCCAGCCCAGCGAGCCGAACAGGGTAAAACTTGGAAACAACTCTGTCCGGGCAATGCCGATTTGGGCACTTTGTGCCGCAGCCTGCATTTCCGCCCTCCGTATGTCCGGGCGGCGCCGCAGCAGCTCTGCCGGAATATTAACGGCTATATCGGACTGGATTGTCGGTATTTTCTCGGTTTTTTTCAGCAGATTATCGAGATCACCAGGGAGCATTCCCAGGAGCACCGCCAGTGCATGTCTGTGGATAAAAAGCGTTGCCTGTATGTGGGGAATCGTTGACTGGGTACTCGTCAACAGGGTCTTTGCCTGCATGACATCAAGCTCGGTCACGGTGCCGGCGTCGAACTGATACATGACCAGTTGCAGCCCGTCCTGTTGAATCTTGGCGTTTTTCTCGGCAAGACGGATACGCTCTTCCAGGGTGCAGATATTGACGTATGTTCTGGCAACTTCTGCTGTCAGGGAGACAAGGACATCATCATAGTCTGCAATGGTAGCCAGATAGGTGGCATCAGCCGACTCGATGCCTCGACGAAACTTCCCCCAGAAATCCATTTCCCAGCCGGCGTCAAAACCTACAGATGCAGCGTTGTAATATCGATCATCGGACGGCCCTGTGGAGCCGATGGTCATCAGGTCACCGTTCATTTCCTGAACTTGTGGATAGAGCTGACCTTTGACAAATCCTAACTGGGCCCGTGCCTCCATGATCCGAAGCCCGGCGCTGCGAAGCGAGAGATTCTGCGCGTAAGCAGTCTGGACAAGATTGTCGAGAACCGGGTCATTGAACTGGGTCCACCAGGCAATGGATTCATCCTTTGAAGGTTTCTGGAAAAGGCCATTATCCTGCTCGCTCCAGGTCTTTGGCACCTGGGCTTCCGGTGTCTGAAAATCCGGGCCAAGCATGGTGCAGCCGCCAAGCCAGAGCAAAAGGACAGCTAAAAGAAACTGATATGTTAAGCGCTGTGGTGTCATGGATACGCTTACTGAATAAGGAGTTACTCGAAAGCTTGGTGATTTTACCCCGTGATTGGTTACGTCCGGTTTAATTGTTACTCATTGTATCGGCTGTGGGGGAGGAAACCTGCTCCTCCTCTATCCAGGACATGAACAGGGTGTACATGATGGCAACAATGACCGCACCGACGAACAGGCCGATGATACCGGAGAGCATCATGCCGCCCAGTGCTCCAACCAGGATAACCAGCATCGGGGCGTCAACCCCGCGTCCCATGAGTATGGGTTTTAAAAAGCTGTCACATCCACTGACCAGGATAGCCCAGACAAGAAAGAGAACCGCCGGGGTGGTCTCTGCAAAACTGAAAACCCATGCTGCAATGGGACCAAGAACGAGAATAGGCGGCAGCTGAATAATGGCCAGGATCAAAACCAGACCAGCCCATAGACCGGCAGCAGGGACACCGACAATCAGCATCCCTATGACAGCGAGGGTGGCCTGAATAAAGGCAACACCGATAACTCCCTGCATAACCCCCCTGATGGTCGCCGTGCCCAGGGAGGTGATGTCTGCGGCCCTGTCTCCGGCAAAACGGGTAACAATCTTGTTCATGACTGCGATACCTTTTTCCGCCGTGGCCAACAGCGCCCCTGCTATGGCAACAGAGATGATAAACATGAAGACCACCTTCACTCCTCCGCCAAGCTTACCAAGCATGGCAAAGGCTACAGTTTCCAGCTGGGGCTTGAATTTTTTCAAGGTCGCCTCCAGATTTGTCGAGGCAAGAGACCATGTTTTATGAAGAGATGCACCAATAATGGGCCAATCTTTCACCCCGGCTGGTGGCGGCGGTACGGACAGCGTTTCGTTCTCTACACTTTCTGTAACTGATTTCACGTGTTCAACGGAAGAAGAAACGAGCATCACCGATGGGATGACTATGGCACCAATGACCACCAGTGAAAACAAAATTGCAACCATCTTCCTGCGTCCCCCAAAGCGACGGGAAATCTTACCAATAAGCGGTTCCACGGCTACAGCAATGATAATTCCCCAGAGACCCGGCATGACAAAGGGGTGAATGATGCGCAAGGTGTAAACCACCAAAGTTCCTAAAATCGCAATTTTAATAACCGTTTCAATGGCATTTTTTTCAAAAATCTTGCTGTCTATTGAGTCCATGGTAATCCTGTTATTATATTTCGCTAAATAGAAGGTAACTATTCAGCAACACAACCGGGGGACTGGCTCCCGGTATTTATTTTAAAAGTAACAAAAAAATATATCATCATTCCGGCATGTTTTTAGCTGGAGATAAGCACCCTCAAAGCCAGGGTATAGAGCGGCTCTGTAAGGTGCTTCTGAAGAGTTATCCGTCATCAATTAATAACCTGCCGGCGAGTCTACAGCAACATACGTTACCTGGTTGCCGGCATAACCCCTCTGATACCAGGTCGATGAACAGTTGTAATAAGAAACCCCGTTAACGACAACAGCTGATGTCCTACATGGCAGTGTCGATATTGCCGCCGCACCTCCAGCTACCGCACCTCCAACGATAATCGTTGTGGAACTACCATAGCCATAGCCATAGCCATAACCATAACGGTGGTCATCCCAGTAATCATCATGCTCGTCATCAATGAAGTCCTGCCTGTCTTCTTGACGGTCTTTTCTTGCCTCCTGCCGATTGTCTTGACGTTCCTGGCGATCGTCAGGATTCCGGTCCACGCTTTGTCCCTGATGGTTCTGGCGGATATTGTCCATGTTTTCACCTCTCTGGTGATTACTGGAAACCTGGCGTGACCCTCGGTTACTGGAATTCTGCCTGTTATGTGAAAATCCTCCGCCACCGGCTACACCGCCACGTGAAAAGTGCCGGCCTCCACCACCTCCTCTGCCGCCTCCTCCTCTGCCACGGGCCTCAACAAGTTCAGCAACAAAAAAGACAGTAAGAACTAAAGCGATAGCGAAAATAACTGCATTGGATTTGAGATTAAGGTTCATCGTGCACCTCCCTCGGTTTTATTCGTTACATCCGGTTCTGTGGACGGAAGTAAAGTCAGGATCTTTTCAGCACCTTTTGCTGGTGTAAAGATAAAGATATCATCCGAGATCTTTGGTTCCAGATTCCAATCCGAAAATTGGGCCCAGAACTGGGGCTGACCCGGTGCATTTTTGTAGGTTATTACGATACGTTCAGGCAAGTTGTCTTTTGTAATCCAGACCTGGTAGTCGATGTCTTCTGTTTGGCCGGCAATGTGATCGGTCGGCGTCGCACCCAGGGTATTATGTTCTACATAGTCAACGCTCGTGGTCATCTTCAGAAATTCTGACGGGAAGGTCGTCGTCAGCATCCGTGCCAAGGGCACACGCATACCCATTTTGCCAACGGCATAACGAATTGCCCCATCCACATCGCCGGGGCGATCTGTTTGTGAATAAACGTTTTCGGACGCATTAAACAGCGTAATCACCTTACCGTCAAATATTAAAAGGCTTTCATCGCCATCGCTTTGCCGAGCTTCGGCCCGTAGATGGTTCGGTCGGCTGATCGTTGTCGTACGTATTTCACTGAATTCGATTTTTTGTCCTGACTCCTGGACAATATCATAGCCCATGTGAACAGTGACACTGTATTGCTTTGCTTCAGCCACTTTTTTTAACATACCAAAAACTTGTGATTTTGTGTCAGCCGCAAAGGCACTGCCTGCAACCAGACACATTGCAATCACACAAATAGATAAATAACGATTTCTAGTCTTCATTCATTTTACCTCCCATATTCATTTGTTTTACCCGCAAAAGTGTGTGAAAATACAAAGTGTGTGAAGATTTTTAAGGTGGATATCTGATTAAATTTATGTAACTCATGATGTTCACAAGAAGAAGGAAAGACTTGCTGTCAGTGTATTCAAATCAGGATCTGTTTTTAAGGGGTGCTTATCTTCGACTAAGGGCCTGTGCAAAAAATAAGTGTCACAACCTGATCAGACAAGGGCAGTCTTTCGGTAAAACAAGTTGTATTTCCGCAGGTAATACATCAATACGAAGATGGTTGGTTTTGTATGGCTCGCCATCGAGATTCACGGAGCTGGATTGCTTCGGCCAGGATTCCAGCCATTTTGTCTGGAACCGTTTAACGTATTTTCCTCCGGAAGATGGATTTAGAACCTCTTGAATGACCTGGCCGACATCTGTGAATGGAAATGTATATATGACCAAACAATCTAATAAACCGTCATTAATATAAGCATCAGGCGCAAGAACCTGCCCTCCGCCGGCTTGTCTGCCGTTGCATACAGCACCCATAATAGCGGAGCCCTCCAGTTCAATACCCTCTGCCGACAAACGCCCTTGGCGGTGGGTGAAATTGAGAGCCTTAACAACAGCCGTGAGAGCATAAGCTCCTCCTCCGAGAAAGTTTTTTAACTGGACTGGGGTGTCAGCAGATACTTGAGCCCCAAATCCTCCGGAGGCCACATTGATAAAATATCTGTCGTTGGCTCGGACAATATCTATAGCGCTGGTCGTACCGTGCACAGCCAGCCGGAGTGCATTCATCGGATTGAGAGGAATATTACAGGCTGTAGCAAAATCGTTAGCAGTACCAAGTGGCATAATTGCTAATTCAGGGCGTTTGTTGCCGGCAAGTTTCGCCATGCCATTCACGATTTCATTCAGCGTACCATCGCCACCAGCTGCGACAATACGCTGAATACCTTCACGACTAGCTTCATTTACGAACCGCTCCGCATCCCCATGCTCCCAAGTGACACGAATCTCAATACCCGATGATTTTTTGCGCAAGATTGAAACAGCAGAGCGAATTTCGTCCAAATGTGCTTTTTTCCCATTTAATATAATTCGTATCATCATCTGCCTTTAACAAGTCTCAGTTCAAATAGCACGGAGCTGTCTGTTTTTTTGTTTGTCGACGTTTTGGCGTTTCCTTACTGCCCAGCCAACTTTATCTCAGGTTTCCAGTCAAGCCAATCTTCATCCATTTTATCCTGAAGAATGAAATGATGGCCTGTCCCGGCAGGAACTCCCATTTCTTTGCCCTCCGGTGTAGCAAAGGCAATCCCTCCGCCAAGGATTGACTCCATAGACTCCGTATAAATCTGCAGCCCGCGAAAAATCCCGGCATCAACGCTAATGCCGCTTGCATTCCAGAAAACTGTATTTTCATGGATGAGGGCCGTATAAGGCTCTTCAATATTAACAAAGACATGGACTTCCTGGGCCGTAGGAGAAAGAACAGAACCCATTACGAGGCCAACACGAACCTGACGGTAGTAGAC